>CALVRY010000006.1 GCA_944358755.1 uncultured Bacilli bacterium | reverse complement strand
ATTATAACATACATATTATAAATTTTATATAAATTTTTATAAATTTTTATAATATATAAAGATCTGCTAATAACCCACATGAAGAAAGCAATAAGAGAAAACATGCAGAGAAGATCAAACCAAACTTTTTCATAAACGAAACTCCTTTAAAAATCCAAAAAACATTGCAAAACTCAACTATTTTATGTGTTTAGCACAACTTTTTCTTACATAAATATAATATCAAATCATTAAGTCTTTTTTGAGCAACAAAAAAAAGTAGCCGTGCCGGCTACTTAGATATTCTTTTTCAAATTGATTACTTATTGCCCATAATTTCTTCATCAATTGCTTTTGCAGCGTGTTTTCCTGCACCCATTGCAAGAATAACTGTTGCTGCGCCAGTAACCGCATCGCCACCAGCATAAACATGATCTCTTGATGTTAAGCCAGATTCACCTTTTGTAATGATACATCCGTGTGAATTTGTTTCAAGACCTTCTGTTGTATGTTTGATTAATGGGTTTGGAGTTGTGCCAATTGCGTCAATAACACAATCAACTTCGATTTCTCTAAATTGACCTGTCCCAACTGGTCTTCTTCTGCCACTAGCATCTGGTTCGCCAAGTTCCATTTTTTCAACTTTCATCTTAGCAACTAAACCAGTTTCTGGATCACCAATTAATTCAACTGGGTTATTTAAGAGTTGGAAGTCAACTCCTTCTTCCATAGCGTGTTCAACTTCTTCTTTTCTTGCAGGAAGTTCTTCAAGACTTCTACGGTAAACAACATAAACATGTTCTGCTCCAAGTCTTAATGCACATCTTGCAGCATCCATTGCAACGTTACCACCACCGACAACTGCAACATTTTTAGCATGTTCAATTGGTGTATCGCTATCTTCTCGATAAGCTTTCATCAAGTTTGTTCTGGTTAAATATTCATTTGCTGAATAAACACCTTTTAAGTTTTCGCCAGGAATTCCAAGGAATCTTGGTAAGCCTGCACCACTTCCGATGAAAACAGCTTCGAAATGATATTCTTTTAAAAGTTCGTCAATAGTAATAACTCTACCAATGACCATATTTGTTTCAACTTTAACACCTAAAGCTTTAAGACCATCAACTTCCTTTTGGACGATGTCTTTTGGCAATCTGAATTCAGGAATACCATAAACAAGAACGCCACCAGCTAAGTGTAAAGCTTCGAAGATTGTGACATCATAACCTTTTTTAGCAAGGTCACCAGCACAGGTCAATCCAGATGGGCCAGAACCGATAATAGCAACTTTGTGTCCGTTAGGTGTTGGTTTTACAACTTCTCCATTGAAGTTAGCATTGTGCCAATCTGCAACGAATCTTTCAAGTCTACCAATAGCAACTGGTTCGCTACCTGGTCTTAAACCTCTTGTACATTTCATTTCACATTGTGTTTCTTGTGGACAAACTCTACCACAAACTGCAGGTAATGAGCTTGATTCAGAAATAATTTCATAGGCTTTCTCAAAATTACCTAAAGCAACTTCGTGAATGAAATCTGGAATATTAATATTAACAGGACAATGAGCAACACATGGTTTATTTGGACAACCTAAGCATCTTTTAGCCTCATCAATTGCCATTTCAGCAGTATAACCTTCAGCAACTTCCTTAAAATTATGTGCTCTAACTTTTGGATCTTGAGAAGGCATTGGGTTTTTCTTAGGCGCCATATTTGGCTTATATTCTTTCCACATAATTATTTAGCCTCCTTTTTGAAAAGATTGCATTTTGCTTCATCATAAGCTTTCTTTTCAAATGCTTTGTACATAGTACCTCTTTGCATTGCTTCATCAAAATCAACTTTATAAGCGTCGAAATCAGGTCCATCAACACAAGCAAATTTTGTTTCGCCACCAACTGTTAATCTGCAGCATCCGCACATACCTGTTCCATCAATCATGATAGGGTTCATTGAACAAACACATTCTGGGACGCCATATTTTTTACAGCAAAGTGTAACGAATTTCATCATAATAACTGGTCCAATACAGATAACTTTGTCGAATTTGACACCTTCTTGTAACATTTTTTCAAGAGGTACAACAACGTTACCTTTATTTCCATTACTACCATCATCTGTCATTTCATAATATTTACCAGGTGCAGCAGCTGAGAATTCATCATGTAAAATTATAAGATCTTTGTTTCTGAAACCAGCAATTGCGGTAACATCTTTTCCTTCATCGTGGAAAGCTTTAGCAATTGGGTAAGCAATAGCTGTGCCAAGACCTCCGCCAACGACACAAACTCTCTCTCCAGTTAATTCTGTTGGTCTACCAAGTGGTCCAACGAAATCATGTAAGCAATCACCAACTTCTAATTGGTTTAATTTGTAAGTTGATGCACCAACAATTTGGAAAATGATAGTAACTGTACCTTTCTCTCTATCATAGCCACCAACTGTTAAAGGTATTCTTTCCCCTTTGTCATCAACTCTTAAGATGATAAATTGTCCTGGTTGTGCTTTTTTTGCAACTGCAGGAGCTTCAATTTCGAGTAATGTTTCAGTAGGATTAAATACATGTTTTCTGACAATTTTGTACATATCCTTTTGTTCTCCTTTTCTTTAAAAGTATAGTCTTTTTAAGAAGTAAAATAAATAACTAGTTATTTATTTATTAACCTTTTAAACCACGAGCTTGCCTATCCATATCTTCGACAACAATATCGTAGATTTCACCTAAACTAGCACAATATTCAAGAACCTTCCAAGGTTCATTTGTGTGATAGTGAATTTTAATTAAAGTGTCATCGCCTACAGCAAGTAAACAGTCACCTTTAAAGTGAGTGTTAAAGTATTCGCTTATGACTTCTTCACTTAAATTTTTACCTTCAATTAATAATTGTGTGTCGTATTTAAATTCAACCATTTCTTAACCTCCTTAAATGCTAAATTTTATAAAACACTGCAAAAAGCCATTATTTTTCAATTTTTCTTTGTGAATATAAATAACAATTAAGCAAAGATACACTATCCATATAAAGATCTGATAATGTTTCATCAAGATACATAACTATAACTGTTTCACTTGATCTTGATATATTTAAGACTCGTGCAACTTTTTCGTTTCCATCTTTATCTTTTACTAAGATAATGTTTCCTACTTTAATCGATTGTCTTCCCATATTTAAAATTTTACTACAATAATTTTTTCATAAAATATTAAGTTTAAATTTAACGGAAAAATCACCATATTTTCTAGAGATTTTTCATTTTTATAGGTATTTTTTTAAAAAAGATGTACTTTTTGATATTTTTCCCGGACTTTTTTAATTTTTCCTATATTTTAAAATGCAGATTTTTTAAATTGAGCAAAAGTTAATAAGAAAAGAGCCGGACATCCGGCTCTTAAATTATCAACAAACTATTTGTAAATTATTAGAATTTATATGGTTTATTGTAGTAGCAGCATTCAAAGAGATCTGCCATTTTTGCATCATCAATTGGGTTTGGGTTTGTTCCAGTACATGCATCACCAACAGCGTTGTGAGCGATTGTGTGGAGTTTTTCTTTGAATTCTTTTTCGTTAACACCAAATTCTTGCATTGAATGTGGAATTGATAATAAAGTATTTAATTCATGAATTCTAGAGATTAAACCTTGTGTTTGTTCTCTTGCATCTTCACCTTCAATACCTAATGATTGAGCGATTTGTGCATATCTTTCTAATGCTCTCTTATTATTTGCGTTATATTCGATAACGTGTGGGAGATACATAGCATTTGCACAACCATGTGGAATGTGTCCTGTTGAGAAAGCAGCACCTGTTTTGTGAGCCATTGAGTGGACAATACCAAGTAATGCGTTAGAGAAAGCCATACCTGCTAAACATTGAGCATAGTGCATTTCTTCTCTACCTTTTCCATTAGGATTGTTATATGAATCAACTAAGGAAGTATTAATCATCTTAATTGCTTTAAGTGCTAATGGATCTGTGAATGGTGTAGCCATTGTTGAAACATAAGCTTCAATAGCGTGTGTCATAGCATCCATACCAGTGAAAGCAACTTGCTTTTGTGGTAAACCTCTGACGATATCTGGATCAACGATAGCGACATCAGGTGTAATTTCAAAATCTGCTAATGGGTATTTGATGCCTTTTGCATAATCAGTAATAACTGAGAATGCTGTAACTTCTGTTGCTGTACCACTTGTTGATGGGATAGCGCAGAATCTTGCTTTTTCTCTTAAGTGTGGGAATGAGAATGGTGTACAAAGTGTTTCAAATGATGTATCTGGGTGTTCATAGAATGCCCACATAGCTTTTGCAGCATCAATTGGGGAACCACCACCGATAGCAACGATCCAATCTGGATTGAATTTTCTCATTGCTTCAGCGCCCTTCATAACTGTTTCAATTGATGGATCTGGTTCAACACCTTCGAATGTCTCAACTTCAAATCCTGCTTCTTTTAAGTAGTTAACTGTTTTGTCTAAGAAGCCGCTTGCTTTCATTGAGTGACCGCCAGTAACAACGATTGCTCTTTTACCTTTTAAATTTTTTAATTCTGCTAAGGAACCGCATCCATAGTAGACATCTCTTGGTAAAGTAAATCTTGACATAATATCCTCCTATAAATTACCAATAATTTAACCTTTCGGCTCTATTATTATATCAAAGTAAATAAAGTATGTTAACGCAGTTTAAAAAGTAATAAAAGCTGGAATTCTGGTAAAAATTACTATAATTTATATTAAAATATAAAAATTAACAAAGAAATTTATGTTGATTTATATTAAACGATCTTGAATGTAAAAATCACTTACTATTAAACGTTCTTGTTTTTCAAGTTTTTCCCGATAAAAGGAACTTCGAAAAAATCTCTAATATTTGTCCTAATTATATAATCAATATAATTTCCTATAGCTAAAGCATAGATATAATAACCAATTGCGTTAGGATGGAATCCCATTGCATATTTTTGACGAGCTTTTTCATCGTAAATTGGTCCGTAGTGGGTCATATCAATCAAATAAGTAAACGAAAATAATTTCACAACCTTTTTCATTTCTTCACAAACATAATAGGCTAAGTCGTCTTTTTCTTTAGATGTATGATCTATTTGTAATGAAACGAGAAAAATTCGAGCGTCTTTTTCTAAGCTTTTAAGTTTTGAAAGAACTTTCCCCATATAACCAAAATATGTATCTTTATTTTTCAAAGGATCTTCAACATTAATATCTTCAGCGCTTCCAACTCGCTGATTAAAAACAAACAAATCATTATTACCTAAATTAACGATATAAGCTTGTTTCTTTTGCCAAAAATTATTCTTATCGGCCCGCGATTCATAAAACTCTTTAAAGCTCATACCACCTCGTGAATAATTAGAATATTTACTACCTGTTATCCTTTCTAAAATAGCTGGCCAAGAGTACTCATAAAAATCATGGTATGAAATATTCCCATTTTCATCTGTTGATTCGAATTCCCCGCTTGATAAGGAGTCGCCGACAACCCCTATTTCTTTAAAAATGCCAGCAAAACCACAGTTTTCTTTAATATTCTCGAGTGGTTTTTCGTTATTTTTTGTTTCAAAAAATGAAATATCCATTATTTATTTTCCCCTTTCTTTTTATCCCATTCTAATCCGGTAACTTTAGTTAAATCTAATCCTTTAGTTTCTCCAACACATTTAAACATGACAATAACCGCTCCAACTAAGCCAGGTATTGTCAAACACAAATAGAAATATCCAAATGCAGATTCAGGTATAAGTGGAACAACAATCATCGAAATAATAGAAGCCACTCCACCAATTACTCCATTAAGTAAAGTATTAATTACAGTTATCGAAGATCTAAGATTCGTTGGTGATGACTCAGAAAACATGATAGATCCAATCGTATCACCAGCTCCCCAATAGCATCCCATAAATCCTCCAATAGCAAAACCAGTAAGAAATGGCGTCCAAGAAAGCATTGAAGAAGCAATAAATAAGCTATAGCAAACCAAAGATGCACTACCCATTGCTATAATTGTTGTTTTTCTACCAAATTTATCAGAAACAAAACCACTTACAAAAGTAGCTAGCGCGTTACCTACAGGATAAAGATATAGTGCATATGTTATTTCTTGTTCACTCATCTCTGCTGATTCAGCCATAACCGTGTTATAAGTCGAGGTTGCTAAAGAAGCAAAATAAAAGAAAACGCAAGCAATTATTAACCATCTTAATTGATGATGCTTAAAAGCAAATTTTACACCATTAATAATTCCGCCTTGGGCATTATTCAATTTTTCTTCTTTACTTTCTTTTTCTCTAACTTCATATGGAGTTTTTAAATATTTAATTCTGTTTGTTAAAAATGTATGCGTTTCTTTAGCACAAAGAAGAGCTACAAACGATAATATAAAACCAATAATTGCTGGAACTAAATATACTAAATGCCATTTGGAACTGATGTTTTGCATTAAAGTTTCTCTTAATAAAGGAATAAGGAGAGTTCCTAAAATGGCAATTGATTTAACTATTGAATAATTTCTTGCTCGGCTTTTTTCATCGCTACATTCCAAAATATAAACAGCTTGCATGTCGTGAGAAACCATAAATCCCATTAAGGTTCCGCCTATCATATAAACAACAATTTCTCTAGAAAGATAAACTATAAATAGGCCAAGTGCCATACAAAAAGTATTAATTATAAGGAAAGGTTTTCTTCCAAATCGGTCTGCTAAAGGCCTATAAATTACCATCAATAAAGAAATAGGATAAGTAATAAAACCTAAAGCCGAAAATATTGAAAGCCCCTCTCCATAACTTAGCCCCATATTATTAACGAAAAACTCATTAACAATATTTGATTGAAATTGAATCGAAATTGTAGAAGCTATTTCATCAGTAATAAAAACAAGCGACAATATCATAAAAAGATAAATCAAATAAAACTTGTTTTCTTTAAATTGAAACTGCTTTTCTCTTCTTTTCAATTCTTTTGCTTCTCGTATTTTAATCTTTTCTATTTTTGACGTTTCCATTTTTGCTTCCTCCAAATTGAAAATCAAAAACCATGAAATTTTTTGTCATATTTTCGTCAATGTTCATTTTTTCTTTTAAATAGTTTAAAACTCCTAAAAAACTTTCAGAACTTGAACATTTTTCTAAAAGTCCATAACTTAAAATTAATTTATACCGGAAAATATTAAGCACAATTTCATCTGTTGCGAGCGATGTAACCGCATGGTTTTTAGTATAAGTAGAGATACTTTTTTCTCCCATATTTTCACCTAATAAAGTTTCATTATTATCTACTATTATTGTCGCTCTTCGATAAGGAAAGAGTTTCTCGGGATTAGAAATTTTATAAGAAAAAATAAAAGCGCCATTTAAAACAATGTCTTCAAAAGAAAAAATGTATACTTTAATACCTTTTTTGATTGCTTCACCTAGTTCATCTTTAATCAGATTGAATTCGCTACTCCATAATGAGAGAGAAATTTCTTTTTTTGCATTTGAAATTAAACTTTTTGCCTTAAATATAAAATTGTCAAATCCTTTGATGTTAAAAATTAATTCGCTTTCTTTCTCTTCGATTGATGCATCTTTAAGCTTTTCTTTCGCAATTAATAAATTATATTGATTTGCCTGATTAATTTTCTCAATTAATTTTTCATAATCTAGCGCTTTATAAACATTATTTTTGGAGGTCGACTTCAAAACAAAGCCTTTATTTACCAATCTTTCTAAAACATCATAAACCAAGGAACGAGATACACCCGAAAATTTGCTTGTTTCATACCCATTTAACTCGCCATATTTAAGCAAAGTTAAATATACTCTGGATTCATTTAAGGTTAGTCCAATGTTTGTCAAAAAATCAAAATTTTTAGAAATATTTTCTTCATTCATCAAAATTAATTATAAAAACATTATTTTAATTGTCGATAGTGATAATTATTATCACTATTATATTTTTAAAACGGATAATAAAAACGAAACTTATATAAATTAAATAAGTAATTTCTTTAAAATTTTATAATAAATATATAAATTTTTATAAACCTAAAGGTTTAACTTCGTAGTTAAACAAAGCGCAATTAGCTTTGTAAATGTCATATTCCCCTTTAGAGAGATAATAAGATGTTACAAGTCCTACCATATCATCTTTTATAGAAGAATACCCAATTGAATTTATGATTTTATCAAACTCCTGTTCGTTTGCTTTAAGGCCAACGGCTAAAGCACAACAAATATTTTTAGAAGGAATATTTTTTGATGGTGTCATAATTAATTCAAAATCTTCAACTGTAAAGTTGCTCTTTAACGCTAATTCTTCATCAGAAACAGCTTTCTTATTTTGAATTTCACGAATTGTTTCAATAAATTTTTCGTTTGTTTTAATTTCAACATGATTCCCATTAATATTAGTTTTAAAATTTTTTAACACATATTTAGAAAGTTTTTCTTGTTCATCTTCACTAATATTTTCTGGAAAATTTTTAAAAAGGATCATATAAATTTTATAGTCGCTATGATCTGTCAAAAATCTTTTAATTTCATCCTCGGCTATTTCGTAACATTCCCTTAAAGGATAATTAAATTCGCCACTTAATAAAGGAAAAGCCAATGTTTTAAAATTGTTTTCAAGTGCAATTTTAAAAACACTTTGATAAGTTTTTCTTAAATTTTGTTCTTCGCCATGTTTTCCATTAATATAAATAGGTCCAACAGCATGAATAATTGCTTTTGTGTTTGTAAGATTAAAACTTGGTGTGATAACCGCACTTCCGACATCACAATGACCAATTTGTTTGCATGCATTAGTTAATTCTTTGTCTCCAGCTTTATGAAATATTGCTCTCCCTACGCCTTCGACCATTTTTAAATTAACGTTGCTTGCATTAACGATTGCATCACACTTAGCGTTAACTAAATCTCCTTTTGTAAAATAAAATGGCATATCTCACTCCTTTAAAGCACAAAAATTATATCATTTACAATATCTAGTAGTCACAAAAATTTCTATTTTATTTGATTAAAAAAACCACTTTTTGTATATTTTCTTAGAAAATTTTAAAAATTCTTTAGATATTCCGGAAAAAACCTAGTTTTATTTACTAGATTTATCTTTTTTTAATGTTATGATAGACTTTTGAGCGTGGAGGGAAACTTATGAAAATCGCAATTGTTACTGATGATAATGCTGGATTCTCTAAAGAGGAGATTGAGCAATTAGGTATATATATTATTAAAATGCCGGTTATTGTTAATGGCGAAACCAAATTTCAAGGAGAAGATTTTACTGAAGAAATTTTCTACGATTTAATGGAAAAAGATGCTGATATTAAAACATCTCAACCAGCACCTGGTCAAATGCTCGAAATGCGGGATACATTATTAAAAGATTATGATCAAGTTATTCAAATTCCAATGAGCAGTGGCTTAAGTGAAGAGTGCAGCAACGCAAAATCACTTGCTACTTCTTATCCAAATAAAGTTTTTGTAGTTGATAACCATAGAATTAGTGTTACTTTAAGAAGATCTGTCATGGACGCACTTAACCTTATTAAACAAGGAAAAACTGCCGAAGAAATCGTCAAAATCTTAGAAAACGAGGCACACAATTCTTCAATTTATTTAATGGTTGATACATTAAAATATCTTAAAAAAGGCGGAAGAGTCACTCCTGCTGGCGCCGCTTTAGGTTCAGCTTTACACATCAAACCTGTTTTAGCAATCTTTGGTCAAAAATTGGACGCTTATAAAAAAGCACTTGGCGTTAAAAAAGCTAAACAAATTATTATTGATGCAATTAAAAATGACATTGCTACAAAATATAAAGATATTCCATTTGATCAACTTGAATTTGAAATGGCTTATACCCATGATTATGAAGAGTGTTTTGAATTTAGAAAAGAATATGCAAAAGCTTTAGGTATAAAAGAAGAAAATATTATCTTAAATACACTTTCTTTATCAATTGCAACACATGTTGGTCCTGGTGTATTAGCTTGCGCTGTTTGTAAAAAGCTTTAATTAAAAACCAATACTGACTTGGTTTGACTCCGAAATCACGGAGTTTTTTTATTAAAAAAATCAATTTTTGCAGACTTTTTTTAAAAAATATATACTTTTTGAAAAAAATCCTAGAAATATTGAAAATTACCTAGAAAAAATTAAAAAAGTATATGTTTTTTTAATAATATTATTTATTTTTAAAACTTAACAAAATTATCAAGAGCGTAAATTACGCCGTTTTCATCAACACTCTTTGTAACAAATTTTGCGACTCTTTTACACTCTTCTGAAGCGTTACCCATTGCTACACCATTGAAATCTTTAATCATCTTTACATCATTTCCACTATCGCCAAATGTATATACGCATTCTTTTTCTATATTTAAATAATTTCTCAAAAACTCAATTGCATCGGCTTTATCACTATTTTTATTAATAAATTCTAAAAAATAAGGTGAAGTTCTTAAAATGTTATATTTCTCTTTTTCTGATTCTAATATATGTTTTTCATCAAAATTTTTACTTCTTTTTGGAAGCGAAGCTATCATAAATTTTAGAATATGATAATCATCAGGAAGTCGATTTTTTCTTAAATCAACACCTTCAAAATAATCGTTAGCTTTTCTTTCAAATTTTATCCATGCATTACTTTTAAGATAAGCGATTCTATGTGTTGTATAACAATAGATATTGCTTGTCTTATTTTTAAAAATATCTTGATGATTATCGACAAAATCGTAATAATCCTTCATTTTTAAACCAGTAATATAGAGTTCTTTGCCATTAATATCCGTTACTAAATTTCCATTAGCACAAAGACAAAATTTTAAACCTGAATCAAGTTGATTTAAAATTTGCATAATTCCTTTATATGGTCTTCCACTAGCAATTGCAATAACATCCCCATTTTTTAAGATTTCGTTTAATCGATTTTTAAGTAATTCATTTAATTTAATGTTTCCATTAATTAAAGTTCCATCAACATCAAAAGCAAAAAGTCTCATAACGCACTAATTATACAAGATTATTTAAATTTAAAAATATCACTTCATCAATTTTCAAGACTAAAAATTAACATATTTTTGGTCTATAATTTTTACACCATGGCAGATAGAGGGATGAAAAAACGGCTCCCTTTTGCTTCTCTTGTAGAGCAACAGGAATATCTTGAAAAAATGCTGTATGAAAAATATAAAACGGCACGTCCTTTAGTAAGCATTGAACAAGCTCGTAAAATCGACACTATTTTAAAATTTTATCCTGATACTGTTTTAAATTTTAGATTATATATAGATGGATATATGTATAATTACCGAGGAAAAATTTTAAAAATAGATAAAAATAAAAAAATCGCCTATTTTGACGATTTTTCTTTACCAATAAGAAATATTATTGATATCGAAGATCCAAATCCATTCGATGATATTTGTTAATAGCCTCTTTTATTTTCTCTAATTGCAAAGATTGGATATAAGAAGAAAATCACGCTCATTCCAATAGTTACAAATCCAGACAATAAGAAATAAATAAAATATAAACTATCATAAAGTACATCAGCGGTCTCAATTAAAGAAATAGCACCTAAAGCAATGTAAGTTCCGCCTTGTGCCAAACCAAAAAGAACCATTAAAGCTCCAATAATAGCCATAATCAAGTGGTTATGTTTACCAATTCTTTTGTTTTCTAACACTAAGAGAATGAAATAAACAATACCTAAAACCATTCCTGAAATAATAATAGAAAATAAGGCAATACCTAGTGAGTTTGAAAATAATGACTCAAGACCAGTTCTAATTGCAGGAAGAACATAGTTTGAAATAAGCAAAAATATGATTCCAATTCTTGCTGGTGCTAATGAGTTATTTTCTTTTGCAGTGATAAAATATCTAACTAAATATAAATCAAAGATACAATTTATCGCTAAAAAAATTAAACTTGTGAAGTCATTTCCAAAACCAACCAGGAACAAATCAAGCGCAAAAGCGTAGAGTTCAAGCAAAAGTTGTGCTGAGCAAACGATTGCACCAAGTGTTCCTATATGGAATGAGTGAAATGCTCTTTTTATTTTGTTTTTAATTTTATAAAAATCCATACTTAATCCTCAGTCAACTTGTTTAATTATAAACTTCAGATTAAATTTTGTCCTTAATTTTATCTTGTGCTTATCATGGACTGGGGCAAACCACGAATTATCTCCACCAACACCTCTAGTATTGCAATTTATAGTTACGTGAGTGTACTTTGGTTTAGGTAATTCATCCAAATGTGTTGCATTTTCTATTTCTAAGTTGCTCCAAGGTAAAACTTTAAACGCAAAAGATTTATCGAGAGCAAAAATTCCAAGTTTTGCTCCGCTTCTTTTATTAAGAATTAAATATCGAGTAAAAAGATGTTGTCCACATTCTTGAGGTCTTGCATAATTCACATATTCTTTATATGGATTTGATTCATAAATTCCAAGTTTTTGACCTTCAAAACGATCAATATAGTTGTCCCCTTCACCAAGTCCATAATAAACAAAACTATCAATAATTTCTGGCACAATAAAGTTTACTCCAATTTCTCCAGGTGAATGTTGTAATAAAGATAGTTTCCCAGATAGAGTAACAAGAAGGCTCCCATCCTCCCTGATTTCATAAGAAACTTTCACGCTTTTTGGTAAAAAACCATAGATATATTTATAAAAATATGTGAGTTTGGCAGACTTTTCACAAAATTTATGTGATTTTTTCACGCAATATCTAGGTACAAGTAAAAGAGATTTATTAACGTGCATATATGTATCAAGCTTAAATCTTGATAAAGGATTATCGTTATCAGTAGTCGCACGATAAAAGTTAGGTTTAATATAGTCTTTTAAAAATTCATCTCCATTTACTTTTATCGAGTATAATCCGCCATGTAAATTACTAAATCCATCGAAAAGATATGACAAACGAGCGCCTTTAATTCCAATGTTATAAGCATCTTCTATAATTTTGAATTTAGAATTTGCATCTAATGGATAACTGCTACTAGCAAAATCTAATTCTGTGTTGTATAAAAATTCAAAGAATCCAAGTTCGTAATCTTTATTTGCAAAACTTGTATCATTAGCAAGATTATAAGTAATTCTTACCAAATTTTCTTTATTATTGTCGATATTAAGATTACAAAGTTTTAGAATAAAATCTGCCTGTGGATTTATTGTCAAAGTAAATGGTTCTGAGCTTTTTAATACGCCGTTTTCATAAACTTCAAGTTTAAAATAGTATCTTGAAGTATCTATAAAACTATTTGTGTTAAAAATTCTAATTCCGTTTTCTACTCTTTGAAAAGCAATGTCTTGATAATAATATTTGGCTGTTTTTAACTTTGAAGTTTCACTTCTATCCGCAAGAAGAAGTCCATTACACGAAAAAATTCCATCGTTTGGTTTGTCATCAAAATCTCCACCATAAAGAATTGATTTAGTATTTTTATCTACCAACCCTTGATCAACAAAATCCCAAATAAATCCACCTTGATAATTTTCGAATTCATCTTTTAAAGACATATATTCATCAAAATTACCGGTTGAATTACCCATCGAATGTTCAAATTCACAAAGAATAAATGGTTTATTTCTTTGTTTTAAAAGTCTTTTTTTAATTTCTTTTGGGGTCGAATACATTGTTGAATCAATATCGCTTAGAATGGAATATTTTTTACTATTAGAACATCCTTCATAGTGAACAAGTCTAGATGGATCAATTTTCTTAAAATACTTTGAACTCTCTAGAAAAACTTTGCCAACATTTGATTCGTTTCCTAAACTCCAAATAATTACAGATGGATGATTTTTATCTCTTTCATAAATTGCATTATTTTTTCTAAGAATTAAATTTAAAAATTCTAAATGATCTCCAGGCAAAACCTTGCTAAAATCAGCTTTTTTCAAGAAATTTCCCCGTGTGCCATGTGTCTCTACATCAACTTCATCAATAACGTAAAAACCCAATTCATCTGCTAATTCATAAAAATAACTTCTATTAGGATAATGTGAAGTTCTTATTGCGTTAAAATTATTAGCTTTCAACAAAAGTAAATCATTTTTAATAGTTTCATCTGTTATCGCACGTCCATGTTCCATATCAAATTCATGACGATTAACACCTTTAAAGAAAATTTTTCTGCCGTTAACTTTAATAACGTTGCCATCAATTTCTATTCTTCTAAAACCAACTTTTATCTCTGTTTTTTCTATACTTCTATCGTTTTTTATAAGTTCTAATTCAAGCGTGTATAAAGAAGGCGTTTCCGCAGTCCAAGGAAAAACGTTTGAAATAGATTTTTTAATTTTAAATTCTTTATCAGTAAGAGGAGAAATTTCTTCAAACAAAATTGAATCATCAAATCTAAAAGTTGACTTAATAAATGTATTATTAAAATCTCCTGTTGTTGATAAGGTTAAATCTAAAATTCCGGTTGTATTATCATCCAATAGTGTTGATCTATTATTAATATCAAAAATATGATTAAAAGGGACAAAATTTATAGAAATATCTCTAAAAATTCCTGAAAATCTCCACATATCTTGGTCATTAAACCAAGACATCTTGGAGTATTTAAATACTAAAATCGCGATTCGATTAATGCCAAGTTTAAGGTAATTAGAAAGATCAAATTCAGTTGATGTGTAATTTTTTTCAGAAAATCCAACAAAGTTTCCGTTTACATAGAGATATAAAGCAGTATTGAATCCATCAATTTTTAAAATGACTCTTTCAGTAAGACTGTTTTTCATTTCAAAATCTTTGAAATATATACCACATGGATTATTTTTAGGAGATTTTCCAAGCTCTACATCTTCAACTCCACTCCATTCATATTGTTGATTAACATATTTTGGTTTTCCATAACCTTGTAATTCAAAATGCCCTGGCACTTTTATCGAATCGAAAGATCTTATATCTACATTTGGTAAAAGTAAAAAGTTAATGTCATCATTAAAATTATTAAAATACATAAACTTCCGTTCGCCATTTAAACTAAACGAAGAGATTCTGCCATTTACATAAATTTTGTGATCAGAGTGGTTTTTTATTGTATTTATTTCAGTAATTTCAGGATTATCTAAAAACCTTAAATCGACTAAATTATTCATAATTAGAGTAATTTCTCCCTTTTAACTTGATTAGCTTTATGGTTTAAGACCGTTTTAGCAATCGTATTTACTTCTTTTATCACAAAAAGCATGGTCATTCCTTCTTTTAAAGGTGCACTTATATTAATACCAACTTTCATATAAAAATCACCTTTATAAACATCGTTAGTTAAAGAATTAAAATAATATTTATCTGGATTTAAACCCTTTAATCGAATGAATCTACCTTTAGTTTGTTCTCTTTTGAAGTTGAAATTAAATACCAAAGCTTCTTTTTTATCTTTAGTTACGCACATCCAACTGGCAAAGTTGGTTTTATATGGCGAAGAAAGAACATAATAATCACCTAAAGTTACAATATGATGAAATTGTTTAACTAATTTATTAAATTCAATAATTTGTTTCTTTTCTTCATCACTTACTTTCGCTGGATCAAGTTCAAAACCATAAGTTCCAAAAGCCGAAATAATTATTTTGTCTTGCATCGAAAGTGAATTTGAAGCACTTACATGCGCCCCAATTGTTGAAAGAGGATAAAAAACATTAGTCGCAAATTGTATCATTACTCTTGAATAAGGATTAGTTTCATCGCTGCCCCAAATTTGTGGAGAATAAAAAAGCATACCTAAATCGAATCTTCCAGCACCACTTGCGCAAGTTTCCAATAGGACATTTGGATATCTTTTTGTAAACATGTCTAACAACTTATAAGAGCCCAAAACAAATCTGTGAAAAATTTCGCCTTCTTTTTCACGGCCTAAAAAAGATGAGTAAATTTCGCTAAAATATCTGTTAAAATCCCATTTACAGTAATCAATATTATAATTGTCAAAAAGATTTTTTAGTTGTTCAAAAACGTAATTAATAACCTCATCGTTTGTTAAATCCATAACCATTTGATGTCTTAATAATGTAGGATTTTTTGTGCTGTCGCAAAGTGCGTATTCAGGATGTTTTTTGAAAATTTCCGAATCAGGAGAAATCATTTCAGGTTCTACCCAAATACCAAATTTAATGCCGTTTTTATGCGAAAAATCGATAACTTCTTTTAAATTTATCTTATTTTTATTAATTTCCCAATCACCTAAACTGCTATTGTCTGCATTTCTTTTTCCAAACCATCCATCATCAAGAACCACTTGTTCGATTCCAAGTTCTTTTGCATCAAGAATTAATTTTTTGATTTTTTCTGTGTCGAAATCAAACATAAAAGGTTCCCAGGAATTGATTAAAATTGGCCTTTCTTTGAGTGCAAATTTTTCAGGCAATAAGTTTTCACGTGTAAAATCATGAATTGTTTGTGTTGCTTTATTTATTCCTTTTGAAGAATATATCAAAACACACTCTGGAGTTACAAAAGTCTCTTTAGCCTTTACTTCATAGCGGAAATTCTCATCGTTAATTAAAGCGATTAATCTTCCTTGATCGTATTCATCTAGACCAACTTCAAACTTAAAGTTGCCACTATAAACAAGAGCGAACATGTAAACTTCACCAAAATCATAATTTGCATCTTTTTCTTTAATTATGATTGCAGGATTTTGTCTAAAACCTCTTCCGCCATGGTTATCATTTACAACAATTTTGCTATGGCCAATCGGCGTAACTTCAAGTTCTTTGTCATTTCCCCATTGTCCATGGATTGAGATAAGTTCATAATTTTTATTAACAAAATCAAACTGTATTGAAGCAAGTCTCTCAAGAAAAATTGACTTATCTGTTCTGTTAAAAAGTTTAGAGAATCGAACCAATGCGGCTTTTTTCTTAAAAATAGTGTAATAAAGATTTAAATAAATTTCTTCCTTAACGTCTTTTAAAGTAATAATTAAAGTTTCGGCTTCGCTATTAGAATGAATTTTAAAATGTGGTAAACCTTCTGGATTAACTTTTCCATTTATTATTTCATGTGAATAATATCTAAAATCAGTTAATTTTGATTTATCAGTGTGTTCAATAATTGCATAAGCACCTCTTAAGTCACTAGTCAAATTTGCTCCACACTCAAATAAAGAACCTTGCCCACTAAAATAATAAGATTCATCACAAACTTCTTTTTGTCCATCAAAATAGGCATAACGTTCAATATATCTTTCATTAACTCTTTCTAGAGTTATATCATCAAGTCTTTCACCAGAATAAAGGTGAATCAAATAACCAAGTTTATTTACATGTAAATAATATGAATATTCTTCATTTGATAAATTAAAAATCTTTCTACGTGAATCAAAACTAATCATTTATATTACCTCAAAAATTCCTGCAAAATATGGTGGCAAATCATTAAAATCTATCTCATTCTCATAGTTAGAAATTAACGTTTTTACATTTAAAAGGTTGCAATACTTAGCTTTTTTATCAGAAAAATTTAAAACGATTAAATAAATTTTGCCTTCATAATTTCTATAATATGAAACAATATTTTTCTTAACATATTCATCTTTAAAATCACCAAATTTTAAGACGTCATCATTATTTCTAAATCTGATCATTTTTTTATAAAAATTAAGGATGGAATTAGAATCATTTTCTTCATCTTTCACATTAATCTTTTTATATAAGTCATTAACTTTTAACCACGTTTCGTGCCCAGCATTGAAACCACCATTTACACTATTTGACCATGCAAAAGGAACGCGAGCATGGTCTCTATTTATAGTTTCATTCACAATTTTAAAAGCTCTATCTCTATTAAATCTCAAAAGTTTTTGAACAGTTTCGGTTGTATATATAGCAGCAACATCTTTACAATCTTCGTACTTTACTTGTTCATAATTTAACATGCCAATCTCTTCACCTTGATAAATAAATGGTGTGCCTTTTAGGGTTAGCAAAAATAAAGCGAGTAACTTTGCGCTTTCTTTATAATATTTATCAACATTTCCATATCTATTTACAGAGCGCAATTGATCGTGATTTTCTAAATAAAGTGCAATCCAAGGCACAATTTTTTGCCATTTAAATATTGGTTTTACTAATTTTTTCGTCTTAAATTTGCCTTTAAAAACAGGTAAAAAAGTTTTATCGGCATTTGTGTGGTCAAATTCAAAGAACATATCAAGGCATCTTTCATTTAAAAAACGATTGCCAACTTCTTTATTTAATTCGCCAGTTTCGCCAACAAGGAATGTGTCGTAATCATCAAGTACTTCAGTTCTAAATCTAGTTAAAATCTTAAACATATTGTCTTGATTTGAATAATATTTGAGCCCTTTAAAATATAAAGGTCTTGTATGGTCATCTTTTAAACTTGATTTCCGAATCTTATTAATTACATCGCATCTAAAGCCATAAACTCCTTTATCAAGCCAAAATCTTAAAATATCTTCAACTTCCTTAATTACCTCTTCGTTATAATAATTTAAATCGGCTTGAGTATCGCAAAATAAATGCATGTAGTAATATCCAGGCAAGCTATCTATCTTTTTCCATGCAGGTCCAGTAAAACAACTTTGCCAGTTATTTGGCATCTTGTTATGCTTTTTACCTTTACCTTCTTTGATAAAGTAATAATCACGATATTTATTTTCCTCTGGTTCAATAGCCTTTTTAAACCATTCGTGTTCTGTGGATGTATGATTAATTACTAAATCCATGACAATCTTGATGTCTCGTTTATTAGCTTCTTCTAAGAGTTCATCAAAATCTTCCATTGTACCAAATCGAGGATTAATATTTTTATAATCGGCAATGTCATATCCCATATCATCCATCGGAGAAACAAAAACAGGTGAAAGCCAAATAATTCCAATTCCTAAATCTTTTAAATAGTCGAGTTTTGCGGTGATTCCTTTTAAATCGCCCCATCCATCGTTATTTGAGTCATAAAAACTAGAAGAGTAAATTTGATAAACTACTCTTTTCTTAAATTCATTACTTTGCGTTTTCATTTTTATGTCTTCTTTCTAACTCTAAAACCATTATTTGATGATTTTCTTCATTAATTTTATAAGTTCGTTTAATCCAAACAAAACAAGCTAACATGAGTAAACCTGGAACGATAGTAAATCCAACTTGATAAACACATCTTTGCCAGAACTCAACATTTTCTACACCAGTTATTTGATTAGCAATATTTCCAACATATTCACCAACCAAAACTGCATCTTCACCAAATTGACTGATTGCGTCCATTTCCGCTCCACTAATTTGATTTGAAATTGCATAAAGTGAACCAGCAAGGAGCGAAACATATAAAACAATTTGTTGTAATGAACTTCCAAGTTTTGCGGTAAAAGCTCTTAAAGAAAATACCGCACTTTCTCTTCTAACATTAAAATGATATTCATTATATTCGATTGAATCTTGAATCATGATATATAAAACCATGCTTATTAAAGTTTGTGCAAAGAAAACTATAAACCCAACAAAACATAATAATGGGAAGAAAGTAACTGGATTTAAGAATATATAAAGGAATAAAAGCACATACCCACATACAGTTACAACCGAAGCCCAAGAAAAAATAGTCATTCGATGCAATTTAAGTTTATTTACCAATAACGGATAAATAATTTGACCAAGTATAGTTGCGGCACCATAAACAATTGTAAATATCAATTGATAAGTACCGGCTGCTGAATATCCAAAATTAAAGTAAAAATAATTTAAACCTAAAGTAACTAAAATGCTTGCACCTGTGTAATAAAGTAAAATTCCAACTATTGAACTTCTTACTTGGTTATTTTTAACTAAAACCTCAAAAATATCCTTAAATTTCATCTTTTCACTACTTTGTTCGACATCATTTGTTCTCTTCTTTTCTTTCATGAAAATAACAAGGATAAGTTGACTAATGAAATAAAGCAAAGCAGCAATTAATGCAAAATATTTATAAGAAATTGTATAACCAAAACTAGAAGATAATATAGGCACAAGTCCGCCCGCTGTAAAACTACCAATCGATACAAAAATTGATAAAAGTGTAGTTAAATTAGCTCTTATTTTTTCGTTTTGTGACAAAGAAGGAAGTACGCTCCAAAAAGCAATATCATTCATCGTATAGGTAAAATCCCATAAGAAATAAAATACTGCAAATAAAGCTACGTATGCCCAACCATGAACATTTGTCCAGAACATTAAAAATGTAACAATACTACTTAAAAGGGCGCCTAAAAATATCCAAGGACGGTATTTTCCCCACTTAAAATGGCACTTTTCAACGATAAATCCCATAATCGGATCATTGAAACCATCCCAAATTCTTAAAACAATGATTATAACAGTGATGGCGCTATACATTGCGATATAATCGCCGCCATCTCCTCCACCAATTCCACAATATTGAGCATACATTAAAAGAAACATGCTCACAAATTGATAGACTAAATCTCTAAACATACCACTACTACAAAATAACCATTTTGTAAGTTTTGGTACTTTTTCTCCTTCGAACGTTTTATTTTGAAGCATATTATTAGCCTCCCCTATAAAAATCTCTACTAAAATTATACGTGAGAATTAAGGACTTATAAACAAAATAATAAGCTAAAAGTCATTATTTTTAAGAAAAACAATATTAATTTGTTGATTTTAAAAATACCTAGGAAAAATTTAAAAAAGTGCTACTTTTTGATAAAATTTCCTATATTTTTTTGTTGATATTTTTTTCTTTTTTAAAAAATATCAACAAAAAAACGGTCATATTTCAGACCGTTTAAATTACATTTTTACAAAACTTATTTTGTGAATCTGTATTTTTTGAAAGCATGTAAACCTTCAAATACCGCTTCATCACCGAGTTCGTCTTCAATTCTTAAGAGTTGGTTATATTTTGCCATTCTGTCTGTTCTT
>CALVRY010000005.1 GCA_944358755.1 uncultured Bacilli bacterium | reverse complement strand
TTTAAAAAGTGGCCATTTAAGCCTAAAATCAAAAAAAGTCTGCACACCCCTAGTCATCGACTAAGAATGTATCAGACATGTCGTTCTAATATGGCGGGAGTTAAAGGAATCGAACCCTTATCAACGGTTTTGGAGACCGCTGTTCTACCATTGAACCAAACTCCCTTACTTAATAGCCTTCCAAAAAAGGCTATTAGATTATAAACTTTTAAGGACCTTATTTACAAGTCCCATGTCGCATTTTCCAGCGTAATTTGCTTTAAAATGCTTCATTACAGAAGGAATTGATTTGTCTTCCAAAGATAAAATAACAGCTTTTATTTCTTCTTCACTCATCATTTTAGGTAAATAAGAAGAAATTGCATCGATTTGTTTTTTTACTTCAAGAACTTTATCTTCTCTAGCGCCTTTTTCGTAGCTAGCTTTTTCTTCTTCTAATTCCTTTAAAGTTTTTTGAATGATTTTGATCATTTCTGGATCGCCAATTGTTGAACCTTTAGCTTTTGCTTCATAACCTTCCAAATTATATTTAGAGATTAAGATGCTATAAACAGCTCTTAAAACTTCATCATGATTTTTAAGGGCCAATAAATTCTCTTTTTTAATTGTATCAATTAACATAATTACCCTCCTTTAAACCACACAAAAATTGTTAAACTTAATAAAATAACTTTTTAAATTAAGAGAAAAACTATTTCATGAATTTGCCTTTGTTCTTGCCTTTTGAGGCGTGAACTAAAAGCGTGCCACCTTGTCTTTCAGCTAAAGCTTCACTATAAGCCATCGCTTCATCCTTGGTTTTAAACTTTTTAATGACTTTTTCGCCTTCTCTTAAAATGACTTGCCACTCCCCATCAACCTTTTTTAAATGGTAGACCTTTTTTCTTGGAGTGGCTGTTTCTTTTTTAACTTCTGCCATAAAAGACCTCCCATTAATTAACTAACGATTATAAGTTAACGTTGTGATAAACGTTTTGAACGTCTTCACATTCATCGAGCATATCAACCAATTCTTTAAATTTAGTTAAATCTTCTCCATCAAGTGTAATTTCATCATTTGCTCTCATCGTAACTTCTGCAAATTCGTAATCATTTACACCATTTTTTGCTAATACTTCTTTTGCTTTTTCAAAAGCGCCTGGTTCTACAACAACTTCAGCAACTCCATCTTCTAGTGTTACTTCTCTAAGATCAACATCGCCAAGAATTAAGATTTCTTCAAGTGATTCTGCTGTACCTTCATATTTAAAATCTAAGATGCCAACTTGTTCAAAGTTGTAACTAACATCTCCTAAATGTCCGCCTTTTCTTGTGATAATTGTTCTAACATTTACAAGTGCTCTATTAGAGTTATCGCTTAATGTATCAATAATTAAATAGCTACCAGCTGGACCATAAGCTTCATATCTTCCTTCAATATAGTTTTCGCTTCCGCCACCTTGTGCCTTTTTAATAGCTCTATCAATAACGTCTTTTGGACATTGTTTTCTATATTTATCAATTGCAGCTCTTAAAGCAAGATTGGAGTTAGGATCTGGGACACCTCTTTTTGCGGCCATATAAATTTCTTTTGAGGCACGCATATAAATTGCGCTCTTCTTTTTTGCGGTTGCTGCCATTGATGCAGCTCTAACTTCAAAGTGTCTTCCCATAATAAAAAAATCTCCTTATCTTTAACGAGTAAATTTTACTACTTAAATAAGTAGTATAAAAGATTTTTAAACAACATTTTCCTAATTTTGTTTCAAAAAATGTATATATTTTGCATAAAAGTTCAAGATATTTTAAAATAACCGACACAATGACAAATAAATTGCATCGCAATAAATTTGTCGATATAATTTTTGACGCGAGGAGGCGAAGGATGAAAGTAATTGAAAATAAAACATTTCCAAACGAACGTGATTTATATGCTTCTAAAGATTTAAAACTAATTTCTTGCCGATTTGAAGGTGAAATAGATGGCGAATCCGCTTTAAAAGAAAGCGACAATATCGAAATCGAAAATTGCTATTTTGATTTAAGATATCCTTTTTGGCACGACAACAATTTAAAAATATCTTCTTCAAATTTTACTAAAAACTCTCGTGCCGCTATCTGGTATTCAAATAACATTGAAATCTCAAATTCAAATTTAGATGGAATTAAAGCTTTAAGAGAATGTAATAATATTACAATTTGTGACTCAGAATCAACTTCCCCTGAATTTGGATGGAAATCTTCGCAAATCTTAATTAAAAACTTTAAACTCACTAGTGAATATGCCTTTTTAGAAGCTAAAGATATAGAAATTGATGGTTTGGATTTTTCTGGGAAATATTCTTTTCAATATACTGAAAATATCAAAATTAAAAATAGTAAACTCGATACAAAAGATTGTTTTTGGCACGCAAAAAATGTCGTCATTAAAGATTCAATCATAAAAGGCGAATATCTAGCTTGGTATTCCGAAAATTTAACTTTTATAAATTGCAAAATAACTGGCACTCAACCATTCTGTTATTGTAAAAATTTAAAGTTAATAAATTGTACAATGGAAGGATGCGACCTTGCTTTTGAATATAGTGATGTTGATGCTGAAATCACTTCTGCAATCGAATCAATCAAAAATCCATATAAAGGTACAATTAGAGTTAAAAAAGTTAACAATTTAATTATTACAAAAGATTCAAAATATCCTTTTGAAGCTAAAATTATTGAAGAATAAGTTAATAAAATACTCTATCTAAATATAAAGCTGAACTCTCAGCAGTAAAAGGAATGATATCTCGTTCCTTTTTTTCGAGATATTTTTTTAATGTTTCTATATTAGTTTTGCCACTAGCAAGATAAATTAAAGATCCGACAATTTTTCGAACTTGATAGCGCATAAAGCCATCGCCTTCAATCACGACTTTTAATCTTTTCCCTTTTTCAATAAATTTAATTGAATAAATCGTTCTAATAAAATCGTCTTGATCTTCTTTTTTTGAACAATAATTTTGGAAATTATGCGTACCTAAAAATAAACTTGAAGCTTCAATCATCTTTTTATAATCAAAATTTTTGTCATTTATATAATTCACATAGTTTTTTTCAAGTGGGTTATAAGTCCCAAAATTTATTAAATAAAAGTATCTTTTTTTCTTTGCTGAATATCTTGCATCAAAAAAAGAAGGGACTTTTGCAAGGTTTTTAACAAAAATCTCACCATTTAATAGTTTATTTAAAGAATGTAAAAATTTAGATTTATCTCTAATTTCATCTTTTGTCTCAAAGGAAGCAACTTGATTTAAAGCGTGCACTCCTTTATCTGTTCTGCCACTTGCACTAATTATAATTTCTTCATTTAAAATAAGACTTAAATTTTTTTCGAGTTCGCCTTGAATTGTTTTAAGTCCTGGCTGTTTGGCGTAGCCATAAAATAGCGTTCCATCATAAGAAAAAACAATTTTATATTTCATTAAAATGCTTCAACTCCAAAAAGTAATTTTAGAATATTATCTGCGCCAGGATAAAATGAAGAATAAGCACAAGCCATAATAAATAAAGACATAATTAATAAAGTAACAAATAAAGACACTAAATCGCGAACGTGGAATTTTAAAATTTTATAACTAGTTCTTTTGCCATAAGGATCATAACCTCTTGCATCCATTGCAAGAGAAAGTTCGACACTTCGCGAAAAACAACTTACTAAAAGTGGAATAATTAAAGTTGTAATTGATTTAATCTTTTTAGAGATAAAACCACGATTATAATCGACTCCTCTACTTTTTTGCGCCTTCATAATTTTTTGAGATTCATCAAGTAAAGTTGGGATAAATCTTAAAGCAAGGGAGATAATCATTGTTACAATTTGAGTAGGAAATTTAATTAATTTTAAAGGATATAAATACCAATCAAGGGCATAAGTTATATCCATTGGTGCTGTAGTTGAGGTCAAAATTAAGGTGAGACAAAGCATTAAAATTAATCTTAAAAAGACATGTAAAGTTTGTAATAAGCCTTCCCAATAAAGTGTGTAGCCATTTGGAAAAATTATCATTGGATGAAGAGATGAAGTATCCACTCCTTGTTGAACAAAAACAAAGATAATAAGAAGAAAAATCATCATTACCCATAAAGATTTTAAGCTACTGAATATCGAAACTGGGTTAATTTTTGCAATAATCATGATTACAACAATGATTAAAGCTAAAACTCCAAGCACAATAAAACGATTAGCATAATTTCCATATGGCAAAAAGCACATCACCATTAAAGCAATTAAGGCAAAAAACTTTAATCTAGGATCAAGACGATGAATAATCGTGTTATATGGTTTGAATTTTCCAAATACGTTAGACATTTTGTGCCTCACAAATTCTATCAATTAATGTATCAATATCATTAATTTCATTCAAATTCCCTGCAAAACCCTTATTTTTTAATAAATTTATAAATTTATAAATCGTAGGGATTTCTAAAGAATATTTATTTAAGTTGTCTGAATTAAATAATTCTTTTGGTGTTGTAACTTCAACAAGTTTAGCATCGCTTAAAACAATTACAGTGTTAGCAAAATTTAAAACAAGGTCCATATCGTGAGTTACAATTATTACTGTTTTTCCTGTTTCATGGATTTTTTTAACAAGTGCCATGATTTCTTTTTTTCCATTTGGATCAAGTCCAGCGGTTGGCTCATCTAATACTAAAATATCAGGGCTTGAAGCAATGATGCCTGCGATTGCGACCCTTCTTTTTTCGCCCCCACTAAGTTCAAAAGGTGATCTTTCAAAATAACTTTCAGGAATACCAACCTCTTTTAAACTTTTAATTGCAACTTCTTTTGCTTCTTCATCTCTCATCCCAAAGTTTTTAGGACCAAACATAACATCTTTTAAAATTGTTTCAGAAAAAAGTTGATATTCTGGGAATTGGAAAACCATTCCAACTTTTTTTCTTAAATTGGCAACGTGTTTATTATCTTCAATAACTTCTTTTGATTCGTTTTTAAGAAGTTCTTTTTTTAGTTTTTTATCACTTGTAATATAAAAAGTTTCAACTTGAGTGTAGCCAGTACTTGGTAAAATTAAGCTATTAAAAGTTTGAACTAAAGTTGATTTTCCACTTCCAGTTTTTCCAACTATGCATACAAAATCACCCTTATTAATTTCAATGTCAATATTGCTTAATGCGTCATAATGATTTGGATCTTTTTTATCATAGATATATGTTAAATTTTTTGTTTTAATCTGCCACATAAAAATTCACTAAGTCCATCAATGGTTCTAACATCTTTTGGAACATTTATTCCTTTTAAAGCAATTTTATTTTTTAGTTTTAAAACAAATGGGATATCAAGCCCAATTGATAAAATCTTTTTTTCGTCTTCAAAAACGTCTTCTGGCTTGCCTTCAAGGAAAATTTCCCCATCGTTTAAAATAATTACTCTGTCTGATAAATAAGCTTCTTCGATATCATGCGTAATAGAAATAAAAGTTAATTCAGGATTTTCTTTTCGCATTTCAAGAATTAAATCTTTAATGTCTTCGACCCCTTCTGGATCAAGCATCGCAGTTGCTTCATCAAAAATTACAACTTTTAAACCAAGTGCCAAAATACCTGCAATAGCAACTCTTTGTTTTTGACCTCCACTAAGCTCTTCTGGACTTTTATTTAAATATTTTTCCATTCCAACAAGGTTTGCATATTTATTAACAAGCTCAATCATTTTTTCGCGTGGAATTGCTCTATTTTCAAGACCAAAAGCAATATCACTTTCAACCGTTGAACCAATAAATTGATTATCTGGATTTTGAAAAACAACTCCAATTGATTGACGAATTTTACGAATATTTTTTTCGTTTTCTAAAACGCCATTAATATATATCTCGCCACTTTGTGGTTCAAGAAGGTAGGCTAAAAGTTTGGCAAGAGTGGATTTTCCACTCCCATTATGGCCAATTAAAGTAACGTATTCTCCTTCATTTACAGAAAAAGAAACATTTTTGATAGTTTGTTTTCCTTCTTGACTATCATATGTAAAATTTAAGTTTTTAACTTCTAATACTTTATTCATTTATTTTAATTCTAAATCTGTAAATCTTCCTTGATACTTTTCGTATTTTACTCCCGCAAGTTCAAGTAACTTCTTGCTCGCTTGATTTTCAATCGAACCACAATATTTATCGCTTAAATAAACTAATTTTTTAATACCTGTTTGAATGATTGCTTTAGCGCATTCATTACAAGGGAAAAGTGTAACATAAATTGTGCAATTTTTTAAGCTAGAACCATTTCTAATATTTAAAATTGCATTAAATTCGGCATGGCAAACATAAAGATATTTAGAATCAAGTCCCTCGCCTTTATTCCAGCTAAGTTTCGATTCATCAATCCTACGAGGCATACCATTATATCCAATTGAAACAACTTTATTGTCTTCATCAACAATACATGCTCCAACTTGTGTATTTGGATCTTTACTACGTTTTGCACTTAAAAGTGCAATACCCATAAAATATTCATCCCAACTAATTACATTTGCCATAAATTTTTCACTCCGTGAAAAATATTTTACTACAAACTTCTTTCTAACTCATTATAATAATGAGTATGAATGTTTTATTTTTCTTAACACCAAAGTCGCAAGTTAAATATATTGATGAGACAATGAGTGTACGTCAAGCCCTTGAAGTAATGGATTTTTATCGTTATTCAACTATTCCACTTTTATCAAAAGATGGAAAACTTGTTGGCACAATTAGTGAAGGTGATTTGCTCTTCTATTTAAAAAATCATCCTTTCTGTAATTTATCAGAACTCGATGCTACTAACATTTTAAAAGTTAAAAGAAATCGAGATTATTTACCTATTAAAGCCAATGTTGAAATGAGCGATTTAATCTCAGCCGCAATTAATCAAAACTTTGTTCCAGTCCTTGATGATCAAATGAATTTCATCGGAATGGTAACAAGAAAATCTATCATCAATTACTTATATTTAAATAAATAACCTGCATTTTGCAGGCTTTTTATTTAAAAAGTTGAATTAATATCTCAACCATCTTTTTCATTTGAGTTAAACTTACAAACTCAAATCGTCCGTGAGGATTGAAATCTCCTGTGCCTAGATTTGGACAAGGTAAACCCATATAAGTTATAGTTGCTCCATCTGTCCCGCCTCTAATAGGCTTATAAACAATAGGTGTTTTTGAGTTAATATAAGCTTTATTTATTAGCTCAATCGCTTCCATGTGATTAATGAAATAATCATACATGTTGCGATATTCATCTTTAATTTCGACTTCAATTTTTGCTTTTGGATATTTTTTAAGTAATTGCTCTTTTGCGCCTAGCATCATCCCTTTTTTGTCTTCAAGTAACTTTTTATCGTGGTCGCGTAAAATATATTCAAGAGTAGTATTTTCAACATCACCCTTAAAAGAGTCTAAATGAAAAAATCCTTGATAATCTTCAGTTTTTGAAGGAATCATATCTTGAGGCAATAAACTGTTAAATTCAATACCAAGTAAAACCGAATTAATCATAATGCCTTTTGCATCACCTGGATGAACTCCAACGCCTTCAATTCTAACTTTGGCACTTGCAGCGTTGAAATTTTCAAAATTGGCTTCATAAATTGATCCACCATCGATAGTATAAGCAATATCTGCTTTCATTTTATTAACATCAAATTTTGAAGCACCTCTTCCGATTTCTTCATCTGCGGTAAATGCAATTGCTAGATTATAATTAAATTCATCTTTATGATTTAAAAAATATATTAAAAATTCAAAGATAATTGTAACACCTGCTTTGTCATCTCCACCTAAAAGGTGTTCGCCATCAGTCACAAGTAAATCATCACCAATAACTTCTTTTAAAGCAGGGAAATCATTTGGTGACATTGTGTATGTTTCGTTTAATTTAATATCACTTCCATCATATTTTTCGATTAATTTTGGATTTTTTATGCCTCCGGCAATTGTTGGAGCTGTGTCCATATGAGCAATTAATCCGAGCGTTTTTTCTTTGCCAATATTAACACGAGCATAAACGATACTATTTTCATCTTTTATTACATCTTTAACGCCAAGTGATACTAAATCACTAAAAAGCAAATCAGCGAATTCACATTGGCTTTTTGTCGATGGATAAGTCAATGAATTATCATCGCTAACTGTATCGAAAGCAATATACTTTTTAAATCTTTCTAGCATTTCCATAATTATTCTCCCAAAACATTAAAATAAAATAGATCTTTTTTATAATTAATATCTGATTTTTTGATTTCGTTTTCATCATAAATGCTTCCATCTAAATTAAAACTTATTTCATCAAAATTTTCACTTTTACTAAATGAAAATTCATAACTAATTTTGGTTATAGGATAATTGCTATAATCAAATGTTTTTAGTTCTTCCTCGCTATTTAATGAAACTACTACTTTGGCATCCGTATATAAATTAGATGAATCCAAATCAGAATTAGAGGCTTCAATTTCTAAATGAAAATTAAGCAAAAAACTGGAATAAGAAGCATTACTTTCTTCAAGTTCATTTAAACTAATCTTAATAGTCTGTGTTTCTTCATTAAAGCTAACAATATCAGTATCATTTAATGTGTAATATTTTTCTTCGTTTATCGAACCAGAATCGTTTTGAGAAGGAAGCTCGGTGACATCAATATTGTTCTTAATCCATATATATTTTGGTGTAGAAAAATAAAGTCCACAAAAAACTCCAATTCCTGATGCGATAAGAATCGTTCCAACAACAATACTAACTATTAACCATTTTTGTTTTTTAAAATCTAATTTTTCCACTTTTTTATTATATTACATTTTGAGGATTTTTTGAAAAAATATATTATTTTCTTGAAAAACCCTGCAAAAATTAACTTTTTTCCTACATTTTTTTATTTTTTCCTATGTTTTTTCAAAATCTTTGGACTTTTTTTAATTTTTTCCGAGAAAATTTAAAAAAGTACTATTTTTATAAAACGAGCAAAACTATTAAAACTGCTATTATTAAAACTAATAAAACAATGAAAAATATCAAAAGTCCAATTGGACCTTTTTCAATTTTTCCATTCTCTACGTTTTCTTCGTTTTCTTCAACATTTTCAGGAATTAATTCTTCTTTATTTTCGTTATTTTCCATCGCTTACCTCTAACTTCTCGTTATTCTTTTTTAATCTTTTAAATATGCTATCTTCGCTTAACAATGCTCCTTCGACATTAAAGTGTAAAGAAACATCAAGAGCAATTGAAATTAAAAATATATGAACAAAACTTGTGATAAAACCAGTCAAAAGTCTTGCGGTTAAAATGATCATAAATTCCCAATTTAAAACAAAAGCTTGGACTGCGCTTCCAACAGGAATTTTAAAAACAAAATATGTCAAATAAACGCTACTAGCAATAATATTTATATTATAAAAATGACTAAATTTCTTATTTTTATACTTTTTATTTAAGAAATATAAACAAACAAAAAACGCGATAGATAGCGCTAAACTTACTAAACTTATAGTCCATTTTAACCAAGGATATAAAATATAAGCGGTTTTGCCACTTTCGCTATAGATTTCATCATTAAAAATCAAAAATAAATCAATTAAAACGTTAAAAAGAATTATTAAAATCGTGGAAATAACTGGAAATTTATCTTCAAAATGTAATTTTCTTATAACCCAATAACAAAGATATGGCATTAAACCAGTTAAACTAGCTGCTATTGTAAATAAAGGATTATAGGCTCCAGTTGGGAAAAGTAAAGCCCCTAAAGTATCAACTAATGTTCCTACTAAAAAGCCAAAAAAAGGACCTAAATAAAAACTTGAAAACATCACAACACTATTTGCAGGAGAAACTTTTAAAAATGGCAACCCGAAAAGGCCAGGGATACTTACAAAACGAGATAAAATTACTCCAAGTGCAATAAAAAGTGCACTGTAACTTATTTTATAAAGGAGTGACATTTTTCTCATTTTCATTTCCTCTTTAAAGCACGAGCTACATTTCTCTTGTCGTCTCTTTCTTTTATAGTTTCACGTTTATCGTAAAGTTTTTTACCTTTACCAAGGGCAATTTCTAACTTCGCTTTGCCTTTTTTTAAATATAATTTTGTCGGAACAATTGTGTAACCTTCTTTTATAACCTTTTGTTCATATTTTAAAATTTCTCTTTTATTTAAAAGAAGTTTTCTTGTTCTTAAAGGATCATGATTGAAAACTGTGCCTTTATCATAAACGCTGATATTCATATTCAAAATAAAAGCTTCATGATTTTTAAAAACAACGTAAGAATCATTCAAAGAAACATTTCTTTGTCTGATAGATTTAATTTCTGTTCCAGTCAAAACAAGTCCGGCTTCAATAAAATCGGATAAGAAATAATTAAAAGTCGCTTTTTTGTTGCTACATATAACTTTTATTCCGCTATCAGTCATGCAATAGATTATAAAATAAACTTCAAATAGTTTCTATAAATTTAACCTAATTTCAGTATTTTTTTAATTAAAAAAATCCTAGGAATTTTTAATTTTTCCTAGGAAATTTTATCAAAAATACTACTTTTTTTACTTTCGAATGAAACTTACATTTCCAGCTTCATCGACTACTTTTTCATAGATAAATAATTCCTTAAAATTATCATCTTCTTTAATTTTAACTTTGTATAATTCTTTACCATCTTTATCAGTAAATTTTTCTACCTCATATTCACGATCATTAATTTCAAATTCAATATCGTTTTCAAATTTTTCATTTTCAATTTCTATAGAATATTCAAGTTCTTTTCTTCCATTATTTACAAATGTATATTCGAATTCGCTTTCTGTTTCTCTTCCTTCTTTTTCATAACTTTCTTCGACTAATACATAACTTCTTTCATCAACCTGAACTTTGAAGTTTCTTTCTTTTTCGTTTTCGTCATCTTCATTTTCTTCTTCCATGTGAGAAACGAATTTATATGTTGTTGTTTCATCAATTAAGACAACTCCACTCATTATTGTGATTTTTTCAATTTCATCATCATCTCTTTCTTCGTGAACTCTAGAGTTGTAAACAAGAGTGTAAGTTACATCTTTTAATGAAGAATCTTTGAAAGTAATAGTTTCTTTCTTTTCAAAAGTTTCTTCGCCGATTGTTGTCTCAACATCTTCTAAAGTTGATGTAACTAGAGCATCATTTGTCAATAAAACATCAAGTTGCGGCAAAATTTTTTCGATATCCTCTGTTGAAGCTGTCGCATCTCTTCTTGCCATTAACTTATTTTGCATTAAACCAGGTGAAACATCCGATAATGAATTTAGTAAATTAATACTTGTAACAGCTTGTAAAGTTTGAACTTTCTTAGCACTTACTTCGTTTCCACTAACGACACCATCACCATTTGTATCTTGTCCTAAATTTGTACTAGGTGTTGTACCACCACATGAACTGATTACACCAAGTGTTAATCCTAATAACGCAGTTTTGAATAAATTTGTTTTTTTCATAATTTTTCTCCTTTATCTTATTGATTTACTATAAATACGATAGAAGAAAATAAATTATTGGACTTTTTTTAAATTTTTTTAACTTTTTGAAATTTCAAGATTTTCTCCGCTAGAATAGGTTCTTTTTCCGTCTTCATAAACAAGTTTTACATCTAAATCTTCAACTTCGATATCATTTCTTTCGTTTTCATACTCGACTGTAAATAAATAAGTTAATGGATCTTTATCAATCATTCTTACATTTTGGAATTCGCATTGATAATCTCTAGTTTCAACACTAATTTCAATTTCTTCTTCATGACCTTCGTTTTCAATTTCATAAGTTAATTTTGAAATAAAATTGTCTTCGTCTCTTTTGAAAGCATTTTCATTTTCGTATTCAGCGATAGAATAAGTATTTTCACTTTCTCTACCTTCAAATTCGTGTTCTTTTTCGATAAAAGTAACTTTACTATTATCTTTATTAATAAGGAGGATGTTTACTTCTTCTTCGTATTCGTCTTCTTCATTTTCAGTTTCTTTTTGAATAATACATTCAAAACAGTCATCTCCATATTTCATGACACCATATTGAGGGCGATTAGGAGCAGCTAAATCTTCAAAATCTTTATCCTGATAGTAAAAAGACATAAATGGTTCCTTAAAATCGTCGCTTGAAGAATAATAATTATCGACAAATTTATAAGTTTCACCATCAATTTCTTGATTAATCTCTTTTGCGATTTCCATTTTGACATTTTCTTCTTTATTTAAAATATCTAAAACGCCTTGATTGATTGAATCATAACTATCAACAATTATTTCAAAAGAGCTTTCTGAAAGATTATTTCTTTTTAATACATTAGTTAATAATTTATTTGTTCTATTTTCGCTTGCATCGTGAGAGCCAAAACTTGAGAAAGTTAAAAGTTCGTTTGTTAATGAATTGCTATTAAGATCGACTAAATTTGGTGGAACAACAACTGTGCCACCTCCTGGATTATCAGGATTTTCCGCATTATTATTTAAACCAAAAACAATAAGCATAGATGCGGCTGCAACAGCTAAACTGCCAATTCCAATTCCACCAAAAATAAAGTAATTTTTGTGGGATTTTTTTACTTTTTCAACACTTTTTTCTTCAGTTTTTTGGTTTTCTAAAAATGCGTTAAAAACAGTTTTTGCGTCTTTTTTAACTTTATAATCTTTGCTAGATTTAAACATTTCTACTATGTCTTTATCAACGATCTTTTTCATAACAAACCCATCCTTTTTCTAATTTTCTTAATAGAGTTGTTATAACTCCAAAGGACTGTGCCTAAAGCTTTATGTTTTAATTTAGCAATTTCCTCAAAAGTTAAATCACTTAAGACATGAAGTGTAAAGATTTCTAACTCTTTTTCGTTTAAAATTTGACTAATTTTATCAAGGAGAAGAGTTTTATCAATTTCATTCTCATCATGATAATGAACTTCTTCATGATCTTCAAAATTTCTTACTCTTCCGTGCTTTTTAAAATAGTCAAAAGTAATGTTGCGACTCATTAAAATCAAAAGCCCTACGATATTTTCGTTTTCATCAACATTATTTATGTTTGATAAAAACTTCGTGAAGGTTTCTTGAAGCAAATCTTCAGACAAATCTTTATCTTTTGTAAAAGAATAAATGTTATAAAAAATCTGATTTTTTACTTCATTGTAAAAATTTTCGAAAGAAGCATAATTTCCGTTTTTGAAACAAACTATGTATTCTTTTAAATTTTCACCCTTCATATCATAAATACGATTAATTTTAATAAATTATTGGATTTTTCTTTTATATAAAAATAAAGTTAATGCATTAATACAAACTGTCACACTACTTAATGCCATAAGCATTGAAGCATACATTGGTGATAAGACAAAACTGAGTGGTGCAAATACTCCAGCAGCGACTGGAATAAAGACAACATTATAAATGAAAGCCCAAAGTAAATTGAAATTAATATTCGTTCTAATCTTTTTAGAAATCTTAATAATATCGATAATATCTAATAAATTATCATTCATTAAAATGAAGTCACTACTTGCAAGAGCGACGTCGCTTCCTTTTGCGATACCTACTCCAACATCAGCTAAAGTCAAAGCAATTGAATCGTTTACGCCATCTCCAACCATCATAACTTTATAGTTTTCTTCTTTTAGCTTTTTGATGAGGTCGCCCTTTCCATCAGGTTTAACATTAGCTATAACTTCTTCAATTCCAACTTCGTTAGCAATATTTTTTGCAATTATTTCATTATCTCCAGTAAGTAAAACAACTTTTTTGAAAACTCTTTTAACTTCTTGAATAAATTCTTTGGCATCTTTCTTGAGTTCGTCCTTTAAAGAGAAAATCGCAATAATTTCATTTTCAGTAAAAGCAATAATTGGCAAAGTGCCTTCCGTTTTGAATTCATCTAAATATTTATTTAAAGCTTCATTAGTTTCACCATGATACTCATCATTTAAAAGCATATCATTTCCAATAAAGATTGTTTCATCTTTATAAATCCCTTTAACACCTCTTCCTGGCACATTAGAAATCATTGTGAAATTTTTATCAAGTTCGCATTCTTTTGATAAAAGAGTTGCAATTCCTTCACTTAAAGGATGAGTAGAGAATTTCTCAATTGTATAAATTTGATTATGTTTTGCAGGGTTTTTCGAAAAAATGTTGTATTTATTAACTGTTAATTTTCCATTTGTAATTGTATTTGTTTTATCTAAAACTAAGCAATCGATGTCTTTCATATTTTCAATTGCTTCACTTTTATTAACTAAAATTCCATTTTTTGCAAATAAAGAAGATCCACATAAAAGCGAAATTGGAGTCGCAAGTCCTAAGGCACAAGGACAAGATACAACCATAACACTGATTGCAAAACTAAACGCTTCATCAAATCCAGAAGTAAAATGTGTACCTAAAGTAGGATTCCCGCCATTTGTTGCATAATCAATAATTATCCAAATTAAGAAAACAAGTAAACTAATTCCTAAAACCACAGGAACAAAAACACGAGCTACTCGATCAACTTTTCTAGTTAATTTTGTATCCATGTTACTTGCTTCCATAACAAGACTTATGATTTTACTTAAAACATTGCCCTTTTTGCTTTTATCGATTAAAACCGTGATACTTCCGTCTTTATTAACACTTCCACCGATTACTTTTTCGCCTTCTTCTTTATATATAGGTAAAGATTCGCCTGTTAATAAAGATTCATCGACACTAGTTGTTCCGTTTACTATCACGCCATCTAATGGGATAGTTTCACCTTCCTTAATAATAATTTTATCGCCTGCTTTTAAAAATTTAGTTTCTACTTTAACAATTTCATTATCTTTTATTAAATTTGCGTATTTTGGACGAAGTTTTAAAAGTTCATTAATAGTACTTCTTGCTTTTCTTTTTGATAAATTTTCTATTAATTTACCAATTGAAACAATAACAAGAATCATTGCTGCACTATCTAAATAAGTATGGAACATAATTTTTCCTGGTTCCATTTCGTAAACAAAATAATCACCAGGCGAAACGATAAGTTTAATAATAAAATATAACGAATAAACTAAAGAAAATAATGATCCAAGAAAAATCAAACTATCCATATTTGGGGAAAGTTTAATTAAACTCTTAAATCCACTTATATAATAATTAAAGAAAATAACAATTATTACGAGAGTTAAACCAAGCTCAACAAGAGGCAATAAATAAAGTGGTTCTTTTAATGCATCGGGTATTAAACCAGAATACATATCACTCATTGAAAAAAACATGAGTGGGATAAGCAAAACTAAACCAACAATAATTTTAATTAGGTCAAGCTTATAACTTTTTTCTTTTGAATATTGTTCATCTTCATCAATAACTTCAAGTTTATATCCAATGCCTTTACATGCGTTGATGATATCTTGTTCATTAATTTTTTTCTCATTATAGCGGACTTTTACGACGTTATTTACTAAATTAGCACTAACTTCAAGAACGCCATCCATCTTTTTTAGGGTAGTTTCAATATTGCCTTTACAAGCGGCACAGTGCATGTTTGAATTAAATATCTTTTCCACTCGCTCTTCTCCCCCTAACTACATTATAAACTTCAATCATTCGATCAATCGCACTTGGATTAACAAGATTTAGTCTTTGATTAATGCGACTTTCAAGTAAAGTTTTATCAACTCCTTCTGGCATTTGGTTACTTGTTAAAGCTTTTTTCATGGCAAAAGAAAACAACTTTCTTTTAAGGGGTTTCATTTTGTTAATGTCTAAGCCACCAGGTAAAAGATAAAGTCTAACATGATAAAACTCTAATCCATTAGCGTTAATGACGTTTTCTTTTTTCTCATTATCGATTGGTTGAATACCTGTTGCAAAAACAAAAACGTCTTTATCGCCAAAAAGATCATTTGCCTTCAAAAATTTATTAAGGCCTAAAATTACATTATTTCTTAAAGGTCCTCCATAAAAAATGATGTCACTTTGCTTAACCATTTTTCTTTTGAAATGTTTGATATCCACGATTTCAATGTCTGGAATTCTTCTTTGAATTGCATCGACATAATCTTTTGTAAAACCGGTTTCTGATTTATATACTAGTAATGTTTTCATATAACTTAATTTTATATATAATTTTCCTAGTTTCAATAAAAATGCTAGGTATTTATGGAATTAAATGTATCAAGAAAAATAGTTAAAGAATTTATTAATGTAAGATATGAAAACATATTAATTGATAATATTTATAATGATTTTTTTGAGAATTTTTCGAGAAATATAACTTTTATTGACTATAAAAAAGCTGGTTCTTACTACTCTTTATTTTTAAATAAACTTGAAATTGATAAAGATGATAAAGATTTTAAACACTTAGCTTATAAAACGCATTTACATATTTTCGATGAATTAGATAAAAGTAAATATTTAAACAATCCTTATTACAAAAATATTAAATTAGAAAAAGATACCAAATACAAAAATTTACTTTTAACAAAGTCAACTTATAAACCTTATCAAGCTTTTATATATAAAGATATAGATGTTTTAGCTAGTGAAAATTATCGCGAAATCAATCATCTTGGCTATTTTAAACAGGAATTTTCTTTTATTGATTTGGTTGAAAAAGATACAACTTGGATGTCAATCACTCCTCATGAAATCGAAACAATGGAAGAAAGTTTAAAAGAAGTTAATGGAAATGTTTTAGTTTTAGGCTTAGGACTTGGCTATTATCCTTATATAGCTTCTTTAAAAGACAACGTGAAAACTATTGATATTGTCGAAGTCAATAAAGACATCATTTCAATCTTCTGTGAAAACATTTTGCCTCAGTTTTCACAGAAGAAAAAAGTTAATATCATAAACAAAAACGCGCTTAATTTTTTAATAGAAAACAATCTTAACAAATATGATTATATTTTTATCGATCTATGGCACACAGTTGAAGATGGCTTAGAACTTTATGTAAAAATAAGCAAAATTTTAAATGATGTGAAAATTAAAACAAATTATTGGATTGAAACTTCTTTAATTGCATCCATCAGAAGAGCCCTTATTACTCTTATAGAAGAAAATTTAGAAGGATTTAAAGATAAAGATTATCAAAATGCCTCGAATTTTTACGATTCTTTAATTAATGAACTTTATTTTAAGCTTAAAAATTTAAAAATAAACTCAAAGGAAGACTTAATCAAATTTTTAAGCAATGAAACTATCAAAAAGTTAATCAGCAAATAAAGTAATAATTCTTTTATTAATATTTTCTATTTTTATCCAAATCAATAAAAGTTTCCGATAATTTTGTTTGCCACACAAAAACATCTTAAATGCCAAGTAAATATTCTTTAAGCATACTCTTATCATTTATTCTCGAAAAACTATCCGTAATATAAAAACTCATTCCACTATATAAGAGATTTTCTTTCGATTCAAAATAGCTATAAAAAGTTTCTTTACTAATTGAAGCCATTTCACAAATTTCATCTACTTTAATATTTGTAAGTCCTTTTCATAAAGCAATTTAATTAGTGCCATAAATACGATATTAAATAGTCTTTTTTCTACTGGTTCCACTTTTTAACTATAACGCAAAATTTTATTGGTTTGGCAAATAAAATTTGTCCCAAATTTAAAATCATTAATTAATTTTTGCTAAAAATAATTTATTTATATATTTAGATGCAGTACCAATAGATAATTTTTCTATTTATTATTATTTCTTCCTCTACTAATAAAAAGAAGAATAAAAGTCCCAATTATTGCAAAAAACACGCAAATCGCAAGTAAAATCCAAAAACCATTAGGATCATTTGCAAGCGGCATATTAGCAATATTCATACCATAAATTGAAGCAACTAAAGTTGGAAGAGATATAACAATTGTAACAACAGCTAAAGTTTTCATGATTATATTCATGTTGTTATTAATGATTGAAGCGAAAGCATCCATCATGCCAGAAAGAATGTTTCTATAAATTGAACACATTTCAATAGCTTGATCCATCTCAACTTCAGTATCTTCCATTAAATCAAAATCACTTTCAAATTTCTTATAAGTTTGACTTCTTAAAAGTCTACTTAAAACACCTTTATCAGCGTTTAATGCGGTTGAGAAATAAACGAGTGTTTTATTGGTATCCATAAGTTCAAGAAGTTCTTTATTTTTAGTTGACGTACGAAGTTTATTTTCTAAAACATCAGTATGAGCATTAATCTTTTTAAGATAATTAATAAATAAAGTTGCAAGTCGATAAACAAGATAAAGAGTTAGTCTAACATGTTTATGTGGTTCAACTACTTTAACTCTTTTAAATAGTTCTGTAATTAGTTCAACATTATATTTGCAGATAGTGACATAATAAGAACGATTATATCCAATAATAAATGGAACAGTTGTATAAATCGCATTATCTTCATCTTCAACAAGAGGAGTATCTAAAACAATTAAAGTATCTCCATCATCAGTGTCGATACGAGCACTTTCTTCATCATCGAGCGCACATAAAAGAAGCTCACTAGAAATTGATGTGAGTTTTGATATTTTATTGATTAAATCTGCATTTGGCTCAGAAATATGAATCCAACTGCCAGTTTCAATCTCTAAATTATCAGCATTTTCGTAATCGTTTCTAACAATTTCTTTTCCTACTTCTTTGAATACGCTAATCATGACTATATTTTACATTTTGAACTTGAAAGATAAAAGAAAAACAAGCGTATTTAGCAGTTTAAATCGCATTTTAATTATGCATGTAACTTATTTGCTTGCTACTTTAAAAACTAATATTGCTTTGGAAGAATTTGTAATAGAGAAAGAAACAAATTCGAATCCTTTTTCTAGCATCTCATTACATTTTTCTTCTACTTTTCCTGCCATTATTTTTGCTTTAGGATGATAATCAATAACCACTGTTTTGTACATATATTATGTTCCTTCTTTCTTTATTTAATTGCATTTTATTATAAAGTGTTTTTTCAATCTATCATGAAAATGTAAAAAATCTAATAAACCGGAAAAAAACTATAAAATGAATTTTTTAAACGTATTTGAAAATCCTGAAAATGTAAATTTTCAGAAAATGTATAAGTTTTAAAAATTTAGTTTATCAAATTTAATTTCTTATTTTGAACTCGCTCGAGCGAAATAGCAAGAGCACCATATTTTGCAATTTTTTCTTTTGAATAGTACTTAAACATATCTTCAGGGTTAGCTTTTTCATTCTTTTTATATCCTAAAGATTTTTTATCATAACTTTCATAAAGTTCATAAAAATCATTGTAAACCTTTAAATCTCTAACATAAGTTTCGATCATTTCCTTAGTTTTCAAATTTGTAAAGACAATTTGATCTCCTATTTTAATTTGCGATCTTTTTTCATCATTTAATCTTATTTCTACAGTCTTTTCTCCTTTTTGAATTAATTCAAAAGCTTCAGAAACCAAATTCATATAATGAACTCTATCTAACTTTTTTATACTTCGGCAAATTTTAATCCCTTCTTTCAACAACCCTTCAGGCGTAAGACTCTTTTGTTTAAATTCAAAAATTCTTTGCCAAGCATAATCGCAATCAAAAGAATGGTATCCGAAATATAGGTCATATAGTTCTTTAGGTTTTATAAAACGGTATAAAGATCTTAAATAGTATGTATAAACATAAGCACCATACATATACATGTAACCTATCCAATATAAAATGTTTTTGGAGTATTTATTTTTGCCATATCCAGTTTCTTCATATTCTTTATCAATTTCATTAAATATATCATCGGTCGTTGTTGGCTCAGCTAAATAAACCAAGTTATCAAAATTTCTCGATACATCAGAAAACATAAATCGGCGAATAAATATTTCGCTGCTACAATTATATTTATCATAAGATTCTTCAAAAACTTTAGCGACTAATTCGCAAAGTAAAAGCCCATTACTATCGATGTTTCTCATAAAAGTTCCCCAATATACTTACCTTTACCACGATATTGAATTTTAGCAATACTTACTTTATCGTCAGAGAGTTTAGAATTTCTTTCTTTATTTATTCTCGATTGTCTTCTTTCACTCTCTGATACATAAATTTTTTCTAGTAAAGTTAGATGTTTTAATGAATTTTGAGTTTTAAAAACAAATTGCATACCTAAATTCATTGAGGCCAAAGAATGTTTACATTGCTCATCGGTAAGTTCACCATTAATAAAATCATCGATAATTTTAAACATCTTATTATCAGCTATAGGGGCTATTATATAATCGACCGATTCGATTTCGTTAATTATTCTTTTTAAAACTGCGTTTTCCTTATATTTCGTAAGTTTTTTTCTGTAAAAAGCAACCGTAAGCATCCATTCATTAGTCACATCAAATTTTTTAAATTTCAAGTTGCTCGGATTGAATTCGATAATGTAAACATTTGAGTTTGCAAAACCTTCAATAAAGTTTATAGATTGTTCTAATGTTTCACCTAAATAAAAACCTTTGCCGAAATCGTTGGAATCTTTCGACTTTTCTACGCTTAAATCTCCGATAATTTCCGTTTTTGAACCATGAAAAAGTAATTTTTTATCGTTTATACAGTTTTCTCTATAACTCATTTCTTTAATTTTGTTAAGTTCGATATTTCTCTTTGAAACAAAATCGTAAAAATTCTCAAGATAAACTTGAGATAAAAGAGTTTTTCCTTGAACAACTCTAGTTATTGTTTGCTTATCAATTCCGATTAAATTCGCCAATTCAGCTTCGTTGATATTAAGAAGCTTACAAACTATTTTGATATCTTCAACTACTTTATATTCCATACAAACTTATTATAAACAAATATCTATGATAAGTTAATAATTATTTAATTTCAAATATTTAAACTTTTGTTAAATAGCAATTTTAAAATAAAATGCTAAAAACACTGTTAGGAATTTAATCAAAAGGCCAAAATTTCTTTGTAACACATACAACAATGGCGGACGTATGACCGTCATACCTAGGAAGGTTCTCAAAATTATAGAAAGATATTAGTTTAGTAAGCGTAAAAATCAGATTAGTTCGATCAAATCGAAAGGTTCGAATTTTACACTTACACTTAGACTAAAAATTATTCTTAAAAATTAAAAAAACTCGCATCAAATGCGAGAAATTCTTAAGTTCTGGTCGGGGCGACAGGATTTGAACCTGCGGCCTTCTGCTCCCAAAGCAGACGCGATACCAAGCTACGCTACGCCCCGTTC
>CALVRY010000004.1 GCA_944358755.1 uncultured Bacilli bacterium | reverse complement strand
AGCACTGCAGTGGTGAAGGTAGCCTTTGGCAAGAATAACACGTCGCCGGGCTTTTTTCTTTTGTCTAATTCTTTATCGTGACAAGATTTTTATTAAAATTTCTTTACAAATAAAAAATATTTTTAAAAAAATTTAACAAGAATTTAAACCCTTATTTGTGGGGTTTTTATTTTTTTAAGCGATAATTTATTAAAAAATGCCGATTTTATCGAAAAAATTTTATTTGCTTAATTTTGTTTAGAGTGCTAGATTTAAAATCACTTTACCGCTAAGGTGAGCAAAATATTAGGAATATTTAAAGTTTAAACACTAATGTTTTAATCTACACTTTTGGTAAAGTTAAAGGGGTTATTTGCCTATGAGAATATTAGACATGGAGATTCCAGATAAATTACTGGAAGAGAAAATTTCAAAAAAGTGTTTGACGTTTCAACAAATGTATCTCGAATTGAACAAGCTACTAAATGAATTCAATGAAGAGAAAATAGACCGTGATTCTTTCTTACTTTATCTATCAACTATAGGTTTAGTATCTTTGAAGCAATACGGGGTACGTTTAGTTGGAGCATCTAAATACGCAAAGATTAATAAGCTTGGTGTTCAGGAGATTGTCGCAATGAATAAAGATGGAAAAATTTATTCAGCCTTAGTCTTTACCAGGGATGCAAGGCTTAGAATCTATCGTGACTTTCGAAAATACTATAATTTCGTCGAAAGATACCCAGTGAATAGTGTAAAGTTTACAAAAATGGAACTTGAAGCGCTGGAAGAAATGGTTAAAGAAGGCTTTGAAATTGAGGCGATCTGTTTAAATTTATTAAAGAAACCTTTAACGATTTATAAAACAATTCACTATCATAAATTCTATTTTCCTGGTGAAAGAGAAAACGAGGAAAAAGATTTAATTTAAGGATGATTTTTAAGGTAATTTGCAGAAATTTTCTTTATAATTAGGTTTATGCAAGCGAATAAGATAACAAAAGAAGCATTTATAGCCTTTATTAAATCTCGTAAATATGCTGATGAAAGTGATTTCGACTTCCTTTATGAAATTTATGAAATGGTAATTGAAACAGTAAACGAAGTTTCAAACCAAGCAAAGAATGAGTTTAATGTTGATATTAACCATTATATTGTGATTCTTTATATCTTAAATGAATATAAATATTTCCTATTTACCATTAAAAACCGAGACAAAACTGACGTATTTGAAAATACTGATTCACTTCAGATGATCGCAAGTTTATGCGCAGATAAGTTCTTAACAAATGAAAAATTAAATTTCAAATCAGAAGCTTTTCTGAATAGATTTAATCCCCCAATTTCAACGTTAGATCTATATTTGAACTTTTCATTAAGAACTCTTGAAAGAATTAGTTTTAAAGACCGTGGAGCTACTTTGATTAGAGATATGCTTTTAAAGGCTTTAAAGATGGGTAAGTGTATTTTGACTTTACTTATCGATGGTTTCGAAACCGAAGCATTTTCCACTCGGAGAACCCTACACGAAAATGAATGCATTATGCTCTGTCTTGTTAAGAATGGTAAAGAAATGTATGAAGGATATTTCAAACATATTCGTTATGCGTTAGCTTATCGTGGGCAAATCAAAAATAAAGAAGAAGTCGATCAAATTTTTGAAGAAATAAAATCTGAAATGAAAGAACATGGCCTTAAAAGTAAAGACATGAAGAAATTCATTGAATATGGTTATTTATATTCTTCAAAAGAAATTACCCCAGAGAATCCAATAAAACTAAATTTTAGGGATGGTGTTCAGAAATTAGCTGGGCTTTCCAGTTATGCAAAAATATATGAAATGGCTAGTGAAATTGCCCATTCATCCCCATTATTACTCTTTTCACGAAGATCATATTACTTTGAAATCACAATTTTAAATCTTTATGAGTCTTTCTTCAGATTGGAAATGATTTTTGAAGCTTTATATAAGAGTGCAAATTCAAAAGAAGTTATTGAGCAATACGACAGAATGAAAAAAATATACCTAGGCGAACTTCATTCTATCTATTCAATCTGCAAAGCAACCTTTTTAAGTAATAAGAAAATAGATAATCAGAAGTGATTTTATAAAACGAAGCCAAATAGACGTTCCAAGCCATCTATTTGGCGTCTCTATAACATGATCCCCCAATAAACTCTTTTAAAAGAGAATTTGATGGAATCCACTTTTCATCAACATCTTTAAAATATTTTAGTAAGTTAATTAATCTTTCGGCGTCTGGTCCGTATTCACTTTCACGATCTATTTGAAGAAGAAGTGGCATCGCATGTTTTTTAAGAACACATAGTTCATAATTTAAGAAGCTATCAAAAACATAGTTAGCGTCTTCTTGAGTGTGATAGATCCATTTGAATTCCCCTTTACGGACAATTGGCCACATTGAAATTGTTTCTTCGGCATCAGATCCACGATATTGGTTATCACGAACGATTCTTCTTAAAAGTCTAATGTCGGTAAGTGATAATGGATTTTCGTTATCAAGATTGATTTGAGCCTGAGGCGAAATGTAAATTTTAAACTTAAGATATTTCGGGATTGAAGTAGTTACAGCTTCATTTAAAGCATGAATTCCTTCAATAATTATCGGATCGTGTGGACCAATTTTAAGTTTTCTATTAAAAACACGATCATTTGTTTTGAAATCAAAAGATGGAAGTGCGACTGTTTGACCATTTAATAATCCAACAATGTTTTGATTGAAGAGTTTGATATCAAGCGCTTCCTGGCACTCAAAATCGTAATTTCCATCTTCATCTTTCGGAACGTCTTCTCTTCTTTTGTAATAATCATCCATTGAAATTCTGACTGGATTAATTCCGCGTGATTTAAGTTCGACTGTAAGCCTATCGGCAAATGTAGTTTTTCCACTGCTTGAAGGTCCGGCAATACATATTAATCTAATCTTTTTAATATTGTTTTCGATTTGTTGACCGAGTTCACAAAGCATTCTATAGTGGCGGTTTTCACAAAGGTTGATTAATTCAACTGCGCTTAGTTCATTGTCCTTGATTCTTTTATTAATATGTGAAACAGTTGAAAGGTCTACTAAGTCAGACCACTCTTGAGCTTTGATTAAAGAATCTGAAAATACTGGCTCGTCTTTAAAAACAGGTATTTTCCCATCATTTTCACTACGTGGATATTGAATAACTAAACCTGGAGTGTAAAAAATGAGGTTAAATTCTTTTAAATATCCAGTGCTAGGTACCATTTTTCCATACATATAATTGAAGTAACCATTACAATCGTAGAAGTGGACAGTCTTTTCTTTTCGATATGGTAAAATTTCTAATTTGTCAAAAAGGCCAAACTTTTTATAGATTTCTTCAGCTTCTTCATTTGATTTAATGAGTCTTTTAAATTCATAATCAGCTTCAACAATTCTATGCATTTCTTTTTCGATATCGTTAACCATGTCTTCGGTTAAAAATTTTGTAGTATCTTTATCGCTAATTTCAGCATAAATTGTACGAGATACGCTGTAAGTAAGTCTAAATCTTATACCAGGATATAGATTATGAGTAGCCATTGCAAATAAGAATCGGATTCCTCTTTCATAAATCCCCATTGCATCATGATCATTAATTTTTAAAAATTTAACATCCGCATCATAATAAACATCATAATTTAATTCTCTAACACGACCATTAACGGTTGCGCAGATTATGTCCTTATTTCCGTCAGTTAAATCTAATAATTCGACTTTTTTGTCGAAAGAGCGTTTTACGCCATTAATATTTAATGTAAATGCCATTATATGTACCTCAATTTGTTGATTGATAAAATAATATCATAAGGATAAAAAAAATAAAAGTTAATCACATTAATATCGATAAATATTTGAAAAAATACGCAAAATATCGGCAAAAATTATTTTAAAAATTTTAGCAGTTTACTATTGACAGTGCTAATTTCAGGTCTATAATATAGTTAGCACTTAGGAATATAGAGTGCTAGGAGGATTAAAATTATGAGTAGAAAAAATTATGAATTAGGCTTTTTTGGAGATCCATTCTTCGACGATTTTGATGAATTTCTTGCTCTTCCAAAATCCTATAGAAGATTTGAAAATACAGCTATGAAAACTGATATTCAAGAGGTTGAAAATAGTTATGTTTTAAAAATTGATATTCCTGGAGCTAAGAAAGAAAATATTAGTTTAAAACTTAATAACGGTTATCTTGAAATTTCTTATACAGTTTCTAACGAAAATGAAGATGATAAGAATCATGGTAAATTTTTAAGAAAAGAAAGATATTATGGTTCAATGAGCAGATCATTCTATGTTGGTGAAGACTATAAAGAAAAAGATATTAGTGCAACATATAATGATGGAGTTTTAACAATTACTCTTCCAAAATTAGAAGAAATTAAGAAAGTTAATGAACCTACAAGAATTGAAATTAAGTAAAAACTGAATTTTTAAGCTGATAGGTTTGCACCTATCAACTTTTTTATTACCAGAAAGGAGTAAATATGGCAGAAACAAGAGAGTTCCAAGCTGAGAGTAAAGAACTTTTACAATTAATGATCAATTCTATTTATTCAAATAAGGAAATATTTTTAAGAGAATTGATTTCTAATGGAAGCGATGCGATTGATAAATATAAGTATTTAGAATTAACAAGCGAGGGTAAAGTCCCTTCCAAAAACTATGAAATTTGGATCGATGTCGATAAAAAGAAGAGGACTTTAACCATTTCTGATAACGGAATTGGTATGAATAAGGACGAATTAATCCAAAATTTAGGCACAATTGCACATAGCGGAAGTAAAGAATTCTTAAACAAAATTAAAGAAGCTAAAGAGAAAAATGATTTAGATATTATTGGTCAATTTGGTGTTGGATTCTATAGCGCCTTCATGGTTGCAGACAGTATCGAAGTTTATACAAAATCTGTAAACGATGAAAAAGGATATGTTTTCACAAGTAATGGTGAATCTTCATATACCATCGATGAAACAAATATTGAAAGTAGTGGCACAAAAATCGTTTTACATTTAAGGAAAAATGAAGGTGACGAAAATTACGATAAATATCTTGAAAATTATGAACTTGAATCATTAGTTAAAAAATATAGTGACTTCGTTAGATATCCAATCAAAATGAAAGTTACTGAAAAAGTTCATAAAAAGGATAAAGATGGTAAAGATATTGAAGATAAATATGAAGATCAAGAAGTCATCAAAACTTTAAATTCAATGGTTCCTTTATGGAAAAAGAACAAAAATGAGGTTAGTGATGACGACTTAAATGCTTTCTATAAGGCTAACTTTACTGATTTCGATGACCCATTATTATCTTTAAATTTAAACGTTGAAGGATTAATCAGCTTTAATTCCTTATTATTTATACCTTCACACATTCCTTATGATTTATATTCACAAAATTATGAAAAAGGTTTAAAGCTTTTCATTAAAGGTATATTTATAAAGGAAAAAGCCAAAGAATTATTACCAGATTACCTTAAATTCGTGAAAGGTTTAGTTGATACTAACGATTTAACATTAAATATTTCACGTGAAATGCTTCAAGAAGACCCAAGATTGAAGAAAATAAGTGAAACTATTGAAAATAAACTTATTGCTAAACTTAAAGACTTAAAGAGTAGTGATTACGATAAATACCTTAAATTTTATTCACTTTATGGTGACCACTTAATGTATGGAATCTACTCAAGTTATGGATTCAAAAAGAATTTGCTCGCTGATCTTTTAGTTTTTAAATCGTTGAATAACGAAAAGGAAATTGATTTAAAAACATATAAAGATAATATGAAGAAAGATCAAAAATATATCTATTTCGCAACCGGAAAGAGTATTGATTCTATTAAACTTTTACCAGAAATAGAAAAATATAAAAACGATGGTATTGATGTTCTTTTCTTCACAAAAGACATTGATGAATTTGCCTTCTCTATGATGAATGAGTACGAAAAGATTCCTTTCATGAATATTGCAACTCACGATAAAGATGATTTATCGGACGAAGAGAAGAGCAAACTCGATGTTTTAGAAGCGGAAAACAAGGAATTACTTGATAACATTAAAGAATCTTTAGGCGCAAAAGTCGATAAAGTGGCTGTTTCAACTAAACTTGTTGACTCACCAGTTTGTATCTCAACTCAAAATGGCCTTTCATTAAATATGGAAAAAACCATTAATGAAGTACCAGGAGAAGAAAGAGCAAAAGCTAGTAAGGTTCTTGAAATCAATCCAAATCACGACTTATTCAAAGCGATGAGCGCATTCAAGAACGACAAAGAAACTATCAAAAAGTATTCAGATGTCTTATATGATGAAGCTATGCTTCTTGAAGGTTTTGAAATTGAAGATAAGGCAAATTTCATTAAAAATTTAAACGAATTAATGCTTAAATCTTTGAAAAAATAAGATTTAAAATAATAAATTTATATCTTAAGCGGCTACTTTGCTGGCCGCTTTTTTACTGATCTCGATCATTCCTTCGTACAATGAATCTAATTTAAATAGTCTGCTTGTAATAAGATATGCAATAAAAATTGTTAATACGAAAATTGGCAATACTGTAAGAGCAATTGAAAAATCTTTAGTTACAAATGCAATACATGAATAGAGCAAAGCAGTGCTAGTTAAAGGGGTGTGAATTAAAATGCCGAAAAACATTAAGGCTGATATTAATGAAATTAACTCAAAATAGCTTTCATTAAAACCAAAAAATTGTGAGCATATCATAGAAATAATTTGACCGTTAATCGCACCAATTGTCATTATAGGGATTACTAGTCCCCCAGTAACGCTTCCTGAACCAGAAATCGCTGTGATGCAAATTCTTAAAAATAGTACCCCAACTAAAATAAGAAAATTTGTATTTTCATGAATTGAAGCAATAATTTTACCGCCTGATTGCATGTAATCAATTATGAATATATTTAACATAAAAGTAATTAGAAAGAGTGCAAATGATCTATTTTTGATAAAGAAATTATTCTTTCTTTTTATGAAAAAACCTCGCAAAATCAGCATTAATTTATAGAAAATCACTGCAAAAATAACATTTATTAATAATAGTAGAGGGAAAATGTAATAGTCTTTGAATGCGATTGTTTCAAAACTTGATAACGATAAAAGATGATTTTTATTGATAAGGCTTGTTGTTAAAAAAGCGATTATGATAATGACGAGCGTTTTTAAGATTGTTTTATAATTAAGCTTTGTCTCAATCGATTCCTCGAAGGCATAACATATACCAGCTAAAGGCGAAAGAAATGCACACCCAAAGCCGGCACCTTCAGAAATTTCTTCGCTTGTTTTATCTTTGTTTTTGAATACTCTGTTTAAAGCTGAATCAATTTTAGAAGACAAAACAACTGAAGGACCTTCGCTGCCTAAGGTAAAACCCGAAAATGTAGAAGCATAGGAATTTCCGATAAGAAGAGGAATATCTTTATACCATTTAGATACAACATTATTTCTTCTTTCTAATTTCATTGATGGTATCCCAGATCCATCAATAGATGAGTCGCCAATTATGATTAATTGATTAATAACTGCGCAAAAAGCTACTAAAATTATTAAAGTTATTAAAATTATCGGTGATCTTGAACTATACATAAAAGTCGAAACTTTAACGATTTGTTGCATTCCTAATTGATAAAGTCCAACTATAAGTCCAGATAAAGATGCACTTAATAATAAAATAGCCGTTTGTTTCAGAAAAGATAATAGTTTGTTTTTCACATGCAATATTATAAAACTATTAATCGCATCTGACTCTAAAAAAATACCTCCTCATATAATACGAAGGAGGTCAATTCTAAAAATGTTAAAAAAATTTTTATTTTTTTGAAAAAATTTATTCTTTGTCCTTATTTTTGATCGGAATTACCTTAATTGGTTCTTCTTTTGATGGATTGTCTTTGCCAAAAATTGAATATATAACTCTTTTTGTTTCTTCACTTTTAGTTTTTAAAACTTTTCTAAAACGAAGAATGAAAGTGAAAATTGAATCGCCAAAATTTATTGTGTCATCTTCTGTTAAATCTTTAATAACACTAAAAAGCGACTCAACAAATTCAACTCTCTCCTCATAACTCATTTTTTCTAAATTTGTTTTAATGCTATCTGAAATTTTATTTGATATAAAAGTAAATTTATTTAAAGTTTTGAAGTGATTGCTTTCGACATTCCAATTAAAAATATTGTGTTGGTTTAATAAAGCTTTATCAGAATCGACAACAGTAGTTTCATAATCTTTATAAAGTAATCTACCGATGATAGAAGTTTGCGGAGCAAAGTGTTTAATTTTTTGCTTAATTGATTGAAAATTTTTGGAAGCAACAAACAATTTATTAAAACCTGGCGAATCGAATGCATAAATCTCTTTTATTCGTTTGTTTTTAGAATTGGCAGAGGCATAAATCGCAAGATTTCCACCTTTTGAATGGCCAACAACATAAATTGTTTTTGTTTTTGTAAATCTAATGATCTTTTTAAGGTATTTTTCACTTTCGACTTGAGCAGGAATGATGTTTTTATAGCAAAGTTCAAAATCTTCTTTCCGTCCAGTATAAGTTCCATCTGTTCCTCTAAAGGAAATTAATAAGAATTTGTTTGTTTTGGATTTATTAAAAAAAGTGACTGCTGAAAATTGTTTCGTTGATTCTTTATCAGTCAATTTAATAAAAGATTTAACGTAAAGTTCTTTGAAACGAATGGAAGTGCTAACTTCTTCTAAAAGAATCTTATCTTCTTTAAATTTGTATCGATTGTCATCTTTAATTTTATTTAATTTTTTATAAACCGAAGAAATTGGTTTTAAAGAGAAATATTTCCTGGATTTAATTAAAGAAGCGTAATCGATGTAACTTAATCTAGAAAAAATTGCTGCATCTAATTCGTTAAAAGGTTCTTCACTTAATGATTTGTTTTTATAATTTTTAATGTAATCAACTAAATTATTCATAATGCATTATATATGATAAAATATTTTTCACGAGGGTGGAAATATGGATTTAAAAGAAAAAAAGTTATCTTCTGAATTAATTTATAAAGGTAAAATTATTGATGTTTATAAGGATAAAGTTGTTTGCCCAAATGGGCATGAATCAGTTAGAGAATATGTAAGTCATTGTAGAGCAAGTTGTGTAATGGCTTTAAATGATGATGGTAAGTTTTTAGTCGAAAAGCAATATCGTTATCCTTACGATGAAGTTATTTTTGAGTTTCCTGCAGGGAAATGCGATAAGGGAGAAGACCCTTTAATTACTGCTAAAAGAGAGCTTGAAGAAGAAGCAGGATATTTAGCTAATAGAATTGAATTTTTAGGTGAAATTTATCCAAGTTGTGCCTATACAAATGAAATTATTTATTGTTATTTTGCTACAAATTTAGTTAAAACTTCTCAACATTTAGATGAAAATGAGGCACTAGAAATTTACGAATATACTCTTCCAGAAATTAACGATTTAATCAAAAAAGGTGAAATAAAAGACGCTAAAACAATTGCTTGTGTTGCTTTCTTAAATGCTAAAGGCCTATTAAACAAGTAATTACCATTTATTATTAAAATGTTCGATAAAACCACTAACTTTCTCGATTTCTATTGTTGAAGTAGTGGTTTTTATTTCACCATAAAATTCACCAAAAACTTGATTTTGTTTTGAATATAGGATGATTGCATGAGTTGTATCTTTACGGTTTAAGATAGGTTTAAAAGTTAAATTTATTGAACCATCGGCACTTATAATCTTCCATTCATCCAAGTATTTAATTTTGTGTTTTTCATCATATGGAATTTCGATTTGTATATCAGGAAGTTTGAATTTTTGATTATTATAAATAATGAAATTTTCATTTTCATCACATATTCCAAAACCACAACCAAGGTTTAATGATAAAGAGTTTTTAGCACAAACTTTAGTTGCTGAAATCCAAAACCATTCAGTTTTATAAGGCCATATTCCTCTTCCAAAATCATATGATCCATAACCTTCAAACTTTGTGATGTTTCCACCTAACGTAACTGTGCCTTTTGCATTAAGTAAATTCTCTTTATAGTTATAGTAAAAATGGTGTTTGTTTTTAAATGGATGCAATATAAAAATGCCATTTTCTAATTTATTAGGTGTAACTTCTAAATTAAGCAAAATGTCCATATTTTTTACAAAATGTGTGAGTTTTGCAAGGATTTTAGTAGATTTTGGAGTTTTTTCGACTTTCAAAAAATACTTTTTATCTAGAATTTGGATGTTTCCTTTAAAAGCAGAAGTAGGCAAAATAAACTTTTTAGGATTAGCTACATTTATATAAGTTTTGGTTACGTAAGATGCTGTTTCGAGGTTAACAAAAGAACAACTAATATAGGACATATAGGTGTTATTTGCAATTGTCAAAAGAAAGCCAATTTTATCATTTTGGAAGGTGTAATAATCCCATTCTTTTACACGTGATTTTAAATATTTAGGAATTCTTTCTTTGTTGTAAACTTTTAAATCTTCAAAAGACATTCCGCTTTCGATTAGATTTCCTCTTTCATCTAAAATATTGCCTTTATTTAACATTTTGACCACCATCCTTAACCACACTTAAATAAATATTTAAAGTTATCATCAAATATTTTGGCGAAATTAAATATTTTGCTCGATAAGTTTTTGTGTCAGTTAAGAAATAAACAGAACCAAGATTAACAACATTAAAAATCAATTTTTTATCAGTAATTTTAATTTCATTAATATCTTTTAAGTTTAGTGTAATTGATTTAAATAAACGTTTGTTGATTGTAATTGTTTCTTTTTCGTAATTAATTGAAAGTACTTTTTTAGGCACAATTAAGTACATAAAAAGTAGATACATTACAAATAATGCAATTACTGAAAATATTGAAACAAAAACAATTGAAACAATATCTTGATTATCAAAAGCTAAAACTATTGCATTTAAAATAATCATCGCAAGAGATAAACCAAGCATAATAAGGTAAAAAATTAAATAAAGTTTATCTTTTTTTGTATATTTTTCAAATTCATTAAATTTTATTTCTTTCATTTTTTGTCCTCGTAATTATTATAAATTCTAACAAATATTTAAAAAAGTCCCAAAAAATGCAAAAAAATAATACTTTTTGCAAAATCTTGGGGATTTTTTAAAAAAACTACGGAAATTTTGTAAAAATTTAGCTTTTTATTTATGGTATAATTATTTAGGTATGGAAAAAGACAATAAATCTATTCTTGTTGTTGAGTCTGATAGAGTTTGGCAAACAAGAATTAGAAACCATCTAAAAGAAAAAGGATTTAAGATTTATTCTGTTGATAGTGCTCAAGCTGCTATCGACTTTTGTATTAAAAATTTAGTTGATATTGTTTTGCTTGAGTTAAATTTACCTGATAAAGATGGTATTTATGTCATTCAAACAATCCGTACTTTTAACAACACATTGCCGATTATTGTTGTTTCTTCTAGAAATTTAATCGAAAGTAAAATTTTAGCTCTTGATGCCGGCGCAAACGATTACATGGTTAAACCAATTAATCTTGCAGAGCTTGAAGCTAGAATGAGAAAAGAATTTCGTTATCTAGTTAATGATGAAAAACATCAATTTACAAATGGCAATTTAACAATTGATTACGATGCTAAAACAATATTTATTAACGGAGTCGAAGTTCATTTTACAAATTTCGAATATAAAATTATTGTTTTATTGGCATATAACCTTGGAAAAACTCTTACATATGATTATATTATTGACCATATTTGGGGAAAAGGCGGCCAAGATCAGAATGGTTTAAGGGTTTTTATGGCAGGAATTAGAAAGAAGACAAACAGAGATATCAAATCTTCTAAATTAATTAGAACTGATATTGGTGTAGGATACAGAATGAACAAAATAAAATAAGTTCGTTCTTTTATTTATGAGAAATTTTTTTGGTAGATTACTTATTTTAATCGCGACAATTATTAATTTTATTTTGTTGATTGTCATTATTGCTTCGAATCTTTTCGATTATTTAACCCACATGGATTTATATAGTCAGATTTTTACGGGCGGCTCTGCAATGGCAAACATTTTCGACGTTTCGATTTTTATTTTGTTTTTAGTCGCCTTCGTTTGGGTTAATGTGTGGTGCATTAAAAATATTATCGTGGCTAGATCAATGAGACACTCTTTAATCGGCACAATAGTACTTTTCGTCATTGAAATATTATATTTTGTATACCATGGATGTATGCCTGGTGTGTTCATAAATAATTATGGTTTATTCGTTGGAGTAGCAATAGCTTGCTCAATAACGACATTCGCTTTAATGGTTGGTTGTATCGCTAACTACTTCAAAGATTGCGTCAATTAAAGATTGAAACATTAATATATAATATATATTATGTGTGTAAGCGCTTTCTTAGTTTTTTAAGGCGTTTCCTTTAAAAAATCTCTTTATTTAAAAATGGGATTTAGGTATTATTAACTCGGTAAAAAAATACCGAACTACGAGAATGAAGTATACGAATCTAACGAAAAACCAATTACACCGCATGCCAGATTATCTCTGGGTTTTAAAAAATCTCGAAAGTAGCGGCATGAAAGTAGTAAGTTCACAAACACTTGCTGATTGTTTAGATTTAAACAACGAATTGGTTAGGAAAGATATCGCATTAATCAGTTCTCAAAGTGGAGTACCTAATAAAGGAAGAAATATTGCGCAACTAATTTCTGATATTGAAACAATTTTAGGTTATAAAACTATTTCAAATGCAGTATTAGTTGGTGCCGGTAGTTTAGGTACCGCTTTTATGCACTACAAAGGTTTTGAAGATTTCGGTCTCAAAATTGTGGCTGGATTCGATATTAAACCTTCAAAAGAGAGTGCGCTTGATGAAAAGCCAGTTTACGATTTAAGCATGTTAACTGAAGAGACACTCAATAAGTTAGATGCTCACATCGGTATTATAACTGTACCTGGATATGCTGCTCAAAATGTAACAGATTTACTTGTTAAAGCAGGCATTCAAGGGATTTGGAATTTTGCTCCAACAAAAATCAATGTCCCTGAAGGAATTATTGTTTCTAACATAAATCTTGCAACATCTCTTGCGGTTTTATCCTATGAACTTTATTTAAAGAATAAGAAGGAGAAGTCAAAAAATGGATAAAGTTTTAAATCCTGAAGCAGTCAAAGAAGTTGATGGTTTAGTAAAGAAAGGTCTTGCTGCCTTAAACGAATTTGAAAAGCTCAATCAAGAACAAGTCGACTACATTGTTGCTAAAGTTTCAACAAAAGTTCTTGATCACCACGAATATCTTGCACGTCTTGCAATTGAAGAAACACATAGAGGTGTTTTCGAAGACAAATGTACAAAGAACTTATTTGCTTGTGAGTATATTACAAACGCAATGAGACATTTAAAAACTGTTGGTATTATTAGTGACGATCCAGTTACTGGTATTACTGAAGTTGCTGATCCACTTGGTGTTATCGCAGGTGTTACTCCTGTTACAAACCCAACAAGTACAGTTATTTTTAAATCTTTAATCAGCCTAAAAACAAGAAACCCAATTATCTTTGGTTTCCATCCAAATGCACAAAAATGCTGTGTTGAAACTGCAAAAATTATTGAAAAAGCTGCAGTTGAAGCTGGCGCTCCAAAAAATTGTGTTCAATGGATTGAACATCCATCATTAGATGCAACAACTGCATTAATGGAACATCCAGGTGTTGCTTGTATTCTTGCAACTGGTGGTAATGCAATGGTTAGAGCGGCTTATAGCTGTGGTAAACCTGCATTAGGTGTTGGTGCTGGTAACGTTCCTGCATATGTTGAAAAAACATGTAATGTTGCTCAAGCTGCAAACGACATCTTAATGTCAAAAGCATTCGATAATGGTATGGTTTGTGCTTCTGAACAAGCTGCAATTATTGATAAAGAAATCTATAACGAATTTGTTAAAGATATTAAAAAATATGGCGCATATCTTTGTAATAAAGAAGAAAAAGCTATGCTTGAAAAATTAATGTTCCAACCAAATAAAGATGGCATTGTTACAGGTGTTTTCCCTCAAATCGTTGGTCACCCAGCTTGGGAAATTGCTGAACTTGCTGGTTTCTCAGTTCCAAAAGAGACTCCAATTTTAATGGTTGAATGTTCAAAAGTTGGACCAGAAGAACCAATGACAAGAGAAAAACTTTCACCAGTTTTAGCTTTACTTAAATCAAGTTCTACAGAAGACGGCTTCAATAAAGCTGAAGCAATGGTTGAATTCAATGGTTTAGGTCACTCTGCATGTATTCATACATCCGATAAGAACCTTGTTGATGAATTTGGTAAGAGAATGAAAGCATGTAGAATTATTTGGAATTCACCTACATCCTTTGGTGGAATCGGTAACATTTATAACTCTTACTTACCATCTATGACACTTGGTTGTGGTTCATATGGTCACAACAGTGTTAGCGGAAACGTTAGTGCAATCAACTTAATTAATATTAAGAGAATTGGTAAGAGGAGAAATAATATGCAATGGTTCAAAGTTCCAAGCAAGATCTATATTGAAAGAAACAGCATTCAATACTTAAAAGATGCTAAAAATGTTAATAAAGTATTCATCGTTACAGATAAATCAATGGTTCAACTTGGATTCTTACAAAAAATCATTGATCAATTAAAACTTAGAAGAAACGAAGTTACAATTCAACTCTTTACAGATGTTGAACCAGATCCAGATATTACAACAGTTAGAAAAGGTTGTGAATTAATGACTTCTTTCGAACCAGATACAATTATCGCTCTTGGTGGTGGTTCTGCAATGGACGCTGCTAAAGGTATGTGGTTATTCTATGAACACCCAGAAGTCAACTTCGATGATCTTAAACAAAAATTCATGGATATCAGAAAGAGAGCATTCAAATATCCTGAACTTGGTAAGAAGAGCAAACTTATCTGTATCCCAACAACTTCTGGAACAGGTAGTGAAGTCACTCCATTTGCTGTTATCTCCGATAAAGCAAATAACAAGAAATATCCATTAACTGATTATTCATTAACTCCAACAATCGCTATTGTTGATGCTGAATTTACAACAAATTTACCTCCATCAGTTACAGCTGATACTGGTATGGATGTTTTAACTCACGCACTTGAAGCTTATGTCAGTATGCTTGCAACAGATTATACTGATGCTCTTGCAATTCAAGCTGCTCAAATGGTCTTCAAATATTTACCAAGATGTGTTAAAAATGGTAAAAACGATCTCGAAGCTAGAGAAAAAATGCACAATGCATCAACTATGGCAGGTATGGCATTTGCTAACGCTTTCCTTGGTATGAACCACTCAATGGCACACAAGATTGGTGGCTTATTCCATGTACCACACGGAAGAACAAATGCTGTCTTACTTCCATTTACAGTCATGTATAATGGTGAAATTCCTCAAAAACTTGGAACATGGCCAAAATACAATGTCTATGATGCAAATGAAAGATATGCTAATATCGCTAGACTTCTTGGTTTAAAATTCAATACAACTGAAGAAGGTGTTAGAGCTCTTGCTGATGCAATCTATGATCTTGGTATTGAATGTGGTGAAAAGATGAACTTTAAAGCAGAAGGCATCGATGAACAAAAATGGATGGATAGTTTAGAAGAATTATCCTACAGTGCATTCGAAGATCAATGTACACCATGTAACCCAAGAATCCCTCTCGTAAAAGATATGCAAGAAATTATGAAACAAGCATATACTGGTTACGTTAAAGGAAAATCTAAGATTTAAAATCTTTATAAAAATGTAATAATAAAGACGCTATAAGAAATTTATAGCGTCTTTTCTAACAATTAGGAGAATAGTACATATGCCAAAATTTGACACACGAGTTCAAGAGTTAAGATACAATGTTTTAAAGGAAATTGTTAAACATCTCGATAAAGGTGATTTAAACGAATCATTCTATGATATCCCAAAAGCAGTAATTCCAGGTCCAAAACCATCAATGCGTTGCTGTATTTATAAAGAAAGAGCAATTATTGAAGAAAGAATTAAAATTGCAACCCTTCATCGTTCTAGTATGGATGAAAATATTATTAAAGTTATTCCAATCGCTTGTGATGAATGTCCACTTGGTGGTTATACAGTAAGTGATGCATGTAGAGGTTGTATTGCTCATAGATGTAGTGAAGCTTGTCCAAGAAAATGTATCAGTTTTGATGAATCTTTAAGAGCTCATATTGATAAGAGTAAATGTGTAAATTGTGGCTTATGCGCTAAAGCTTGTCCATATAGTGCAATTGAAAACCGCATTAGACCTTGTGAAAGAGCATGTAAACAAAAAGCAATCAGCCCAAACCCAGAAACAAACGCAGCTTCAATTAATGATGCAAAATGTATCCATTGTGGTGCATGTGTTTATACTTGTCCATTTGGTGCAATCGTTGATGTTAGCTATATTAGAGAAATCATCGAAATGCTTCAAAAGAGCGAAAATAACACAAAATATAAGGTTTTTGCAGTAGTTGCTCCTTCAATTGGCGGAAACTTTGTCGAATATAAAAATGGTCAAATGATCGCGGCACTTAAAAAACTAGGTTTTTATGATGTTGCTGAAGCAGCTCTTGGTGCTGACATGGTCGCAATCAGTGAAACAGAAGAACTAGTTGAAAGAGGAAAATTAACTTCATCATGTTGTCCAGCTTTTGCTTTATATATCAGAAAATTCTATCCAGAACTTGCTCAATATATTTCAAGTTCACCATCTCCAATGCACGCAGTTTCTCGTTATATTAAAGAAAAATATTCAGATGCAAAAGTTGTCTTTATTGGTCCTTGCACCGCTAAAAAGAGCGAAATTAAACACCCAAATGTTAAACCATACGTTGATAGCTGTATGACTTTTGAAGAATTACAAGCTTTCATTGATGCAAGAGGTATCAATGTTGCTGAACTTCCAGAAGATAACTATGGAAGTTATGCAGGTTCATTCTTTGGAAGAGGATTTGCAAAATGTGGTGGTTTATCAAGCGCAGTTCAAGAAACAATGGCTGAAAAAGGAATTGATTTTGAAGTTAAAGGACTTGCAGTTGATGGCATGGAAAACATCAAAAAAGCTTTAATTCAATTTAAGAAAGAAAACTGTGAATTCAACTTCATTGAAGGTATGGCTTGTGAAGGCGGATGTATAGGTGGACCATGCAACTTGCAACATCAAATTAAAAATAAATTAACTTTAGATAAATATTCAGCTGTTGCAAGTAAAAATATTACTGAAAACGTTGAAAAGAAGGTTGAATAAATGAAAGAATTCAGAGATTTGATGGCACAAAATGAAGACGAAGCTAACGTCTTTATTTGTGGCGTACCATTTGATAAAAATGCAAGTGTAGGAAAAGGCGCATCTCTTGCACCAAAAGTTATACGTGAATTAAGTTATGATTTGCCTGCATTAGATATGCTCGGAAATAACTTAACAAAAGTCAAAATTCACGATTTAGGGGACTTTTGCGGAGATAATTTTGAAGAACTAAAGGAAAATATTCAAAATAAACTCTTAAAAAAAGATGGTTTTCATATTATTTTGGGCGGTGATCACTCGATTGCTATTGCTAGTGAAAGAGCATTTTTTGATGATTGTGTAGCAAGAGGAAAAATTCCAGTCATAATTCACATGGATGCTCATCCTGATATTTGTGATGTCTATGAGGGAAGTAAATATTCACATGCCTGTCCAATTTTTAGAGCGCTAGAATACGGATATAAAGACGAAAATATCACAATGGTTGGAATAAGAGGTTTTGAGGCACAAGAAATTGAAACTTTCAAAAAACACCCTAAATTAGATGTTTTTAAAGCTTTTGATATCAAAAAATTAGGAGTAGAAGCCTTATTAACTTTACTTGTTTCAAAATATAAAGATTCAAAATATGAAGTATATTTTAGCTACGATATCGATGCTAATGATCCTGCTTATGCTCCAGGTACAGGCACACCAGAAGCTTTTGGTTTAACTAATTTTGAAACTGTTGCAATTTTAACAGGGCTCGTAGCAAACTTAAATGTCACTTGTTTAGATATCGTTGAAGTTGCGCCACCTCTTGATGTTAATAACATTACTTCGTGGTTAGCACTTAAATCTTTATACGAATTATTCCATACTTTAATTGAATCAAATAAATTAAAAAGATAAAAATAGTGGGGTTTTGCAGTGTTTTTTGAAAAAAACAATGATTGGAATATAGTTTTTTCAGAAATTGAAAAGAAGGAATATTTCAATAAACTCATGGATTTTTTATCTTTTGAATACGCTAATAAAACTATTTATCCGCCTAAAGAAGATTTATTTAATGCCTTTAAATATACAAGATTACAAGATGTTAAAGTAGTGATTTTAGGGCAAGATCCATATCCTAATCCAAATCAAGCAATGGGTCTTTCTTTTAGTGTACGAGAAGGAGTGGCTTTACCACCAAGTTTAAAAAACATTTTTAAAGAAATAATTAACGAATTTAATCTTAACACAACTTTACCAACATCGGGCGATTTAACATATTTAGCAAAACAAGGTGTCTTACTTTTAAATCCTTATTTAACAGTAGTAGCAGGTCATCCCTTAAGTCATAAAATTAAAGAATACGATATGTTTTTTAAAGATATTATGTCTTTTTTAAACAATAGAAATACACCAACAGTTTTCTTATTATGGGGAAATAATGCAAAAAAACACCATAAATTTATCACAAACCCAAAACATTTAGTGATTGAAACTTCACATCCTTCACCTTTAAGCGCAAATCAAGGTGGATGGTTTAATTCTGGTTGTTTCTTAAAAGCAAACGAATTTTTATTAAATAATAATTTAGAGCCGATAAAATGGATGAATTAATTAAAGATTTTCTCGCATATTTTAAAATTAAAAGAATAAACAATAATATTTTTGCAATTTCGGAAGATAAAATTGGATATAAAGCAAATTGTTTTCTAATTATAAAGAATAATAAAGGCCTAATGATTGATTGCTTAAGTGGTGTATTTCCTAATTTTATAAAATGTTTAGAAAATATTTTTAAAATTAGAATATCCACGATTCTTTTAACGCATGCTCATTATGATCATTTTAACGGATATGATGGAAGAATAATTAATGAATTATTTGTCGGAAAAGAAGATGCTAAACGGCTTAAGAAGTACTATCTTTCTGATGCTTATGTAAGACAAGAAATATCGATAAATAGTGTATTTCCAGTAAACTTTGATGTTAAAAAATATAAAGTAAAAAAGATAAAGAAATATAAACTTTTAAGTGAAAACGATGATTTTGTGTTTGAAGAACTAAAAATAAAAGTTATTGAAACACCAGGTCACTCTCCTGGTTCTTTGTGCTTTTATATGCCTGATTTTAAATATTTATTCACTGGTGATTTTTTGTATTTAGGCGAAATTGATTTGGCTGATGAAGGAACTTCAATTAACGATTATTTAAACAGTTTGATAAAACTTAAAGGTTTAAGTGTCGAAAAATATTTAGTTGGACACAATTATCCAATAATAGAAAAAAATGAAATTTCTCTAGAAAATTTGATAAAAAATGTAGTAAATATTATAAAAAGTCCAGAAAATAATAAAAATTTTGGGGAAATTTCGTTAAAAATATAGGGTTTTTGCATGTTTTTTTGGGAAAAATGATACTTTTTCCTAAGTTTTTAACTTTTTTTCTTCATATTTTTTAGTTAACGACATTATCATCAAGAGTGTATAATAATTTTTGGGAGCTCAAGTATGGGCTGAGATAAGCGTGATACTCGCTTGACCGATAACCTGATCTAGGTAATGCTAGCGTAGGAAACTTTTTATTTGTGTTACTCTACGCTTGCGTAGAGTTTTTATTTTAGGAGGGAAACACAAATGAAAAACTTCTTAGAGATAGTTAGTAAGTGGAGATTAGAAATTATTTTCTCTGTCTGCTTCATTATTTGTCTTTGCCTTATAGCTCTACCATTTGCAAGCTTAAACTGGGTAGTTAATGATGATACTACTAACTTTATTGGTGAAATTTCATTTATTAACGCACTTGCAGGCGGTAATGTGACTATTAACGGTACAGACTATGCACTTAAAAATACATCAATACTTATGATCTTTGGATTAGCTGCGTTTATTTTGAGTGAAATTTTGGTTCTTACTAACATTTTTATTAAAAATAGAAAAACGAAAATTATTTTACAATCAACTTCATTAATTTTTGTATTATTCAGCCTTTTTGCTTTCATGCTTTGTGGATTTTGTCTTGTATCTTTAGATTTATCTTCTTTTGCAGGAGAAGGATATCTAGAATCAAGCACATTAATTCCATTTGGTGCGACTTTTTCAGTTTTTAGCTTATTAATGGCATTAATATTATTTTCATATGTATTTAATGCTAAAAAATATTCAGTTCAAGAAATTGCTGAAACAGCAATTATGGTTGCTTTAGCAGTTGTTTTAGATCAATTCTGTAAAATTCCAATTCAAGCAAATGGCGGTTCAATAAGTTTTAGTGCCTTGCCACTTTTTATTATTGCTATTAGATATGGTGCATTTAAAGGATTCATAGCAAGCGGATTTATCTTTGGATTTATTACTTGTTTAATGGATGGTTATGGTTTCCAAACTTTCCCATTTGATTATTTAATCGCTTTAAGTGGTTATGGACTTGTTGGAACTTTTTATAATTTTGCAAAAAGATTTTATGCAAATATTGAAGATCCAGCAAAATATCGTAAAATGCAATTTGTTTGTTCTGCAATTGCAGTAGTTTTGGCTGGTATTCCAGTTATGATTATTCGCTATGCTGGTCACATGATTGATGGTGCAATTTTATACGGATTAGCAAACGATCCACTTGGCAATTTTATCTATCAATCAACTTATGTTCCAGGAGCTGTTTGGATTTCTATTGCTGCTACAGTTCTCTTACTTGAACCTGTAATTCTTATTAATAGAATTTTCCCAGTTAAAAAAGTTAATAATATTATTGAAAACGAAGAAGAAACAGCTACACTAGAAAATAATTAATAATGAGTAATTGTGTAATTATATCTGGCGGCAGTGCATTTAAAAATGACTTCAACTATATTAATGAAGATGATTTTGTAATTTGTGCTGATAGCGGATATAAATACGCTTTGAAATATAATATTAAAGTTAATTTATTTGTTGGAGATTTTGACTCATTTAAAGGTGAGATTCCATCAAGTATTGAAATAGTTAAATTAAATAAAATTAAAGACGACACTGATACCTTTCATGCAACGCTGGAAGGTATCAAAAGAGGTTATAAAAATTTTATTTTTATTGGTGCTTTAGGAAAAAGAGAAGAACATACTTTTGCAAATTTATCTATTCTTCTATATTTAAAAAATAGGGGTTTTGCAGGGTTTTTGGTTAAACATAAGAAAAAATTTGTTGTTTTAAAAAATGAAAAAATGGTTTTCCCAAAGAAAAATAAAGGATTTTTCTCTGTGTTTAGCGTTAGCGAAAAGGCCGAAAATGTTACAATTAAAAACCTTAAATATACGGTTGAAAATATTACTTTAGATAATGAATTTGCTTTAGGAATCGATAATGAATATATTGGTTTAGCTCCTGAAGTCGAAGTTAAAAAAGGAACACTTTTAGTTGTTCATTAAACCTTAAATTCTTTTCAAAAAATGATAAAATACTTTAAGTATGAAGATTAGAAACATTTTAACAAGAGAATTAGAAAAGACTGAAAAAAATATTGGAATTCTTCAAGATGAAATTGATGAATTGCCAAAAGGTTCTTTAGTAAAAGTAAAAGCTAAAGAAAATGTTTATTTATATCTTAAACATCGTGAAAACGATAGAGTCAAAAGTGTTTATATTGGGCGAGACACTGATGTTGAATCTATCAAACTTGCTAGTGATATTAAAAAACGTATGAAACTTCAAAAATCATTAGATGAGTTAAAAAAAGAACGCGATTTAATGATTAAAATGTTAAAAGTTAAATAGGGCCACAAGTGGGTCTTTTTTATAATCTAAAATTGCTAAAATATTAGCGATTTCTTGCAAAAATAAGTGAAAATTGCTAAAATATTAGCATATGGAAGAGAAAGCACTACAGTTTGTTACATATTATGAAAAGCAATTAGAAATAGCTAAGCGATTTGTTTATATTAGAAAAAAGAGAAAAATATCTCAACAAAGATTGTCGGTCATATCTGGTGTAAGTTACGCTTCCATTAGAAGATTTGAAAGAACCGGAAATATTTCTTTAGAATCCTTAGTTAAACTAGCTTTAGCCCTGCAATTATATGATGACTTAGACAATCTATTTAAAATCGATAACATTTATGAATCAATTGAGGAAGTATTAAATGATTAGAAAAATTGATGTTTTTAAAAGCGAAATCAAAGTCGGAACAATTGCTATAACAAAAAACAACGATATAGTTTTTCAATATGCGGATGAATGGCTTAAAGATGGATTTTCAATAAATCCTTTTAAACTTCCTCTATCTAAACATGTGTTTGTTTCAAAATCCCGTTATATCAAACTTATAAATTTTTATAAATAATTATAAAAATTATATTGATTTCTTGTTTCAACCTTACTAGTTA
>CALVRY010000003.1 GCA_944358755.1 uncultured Bacilli bacterium | reverse complement strand
GTTCATGTTTGAAATTAATCGTGAAGAATGTCTCAAACTTTATGAAAAATATAAGGCACAAATTGATAAAACTTCATACTAGTTTTAACTACGTTAAAAAGGCGATTCTAATCGAAATTTATTTATAATTTCTATACTAAAAAATTAATTTTCATTATATAATTAAATTAGAAATAAACATAAAGGAGATAATTTATATGAAATATCAAATTATTGGCAAAAATATTGAAGTCACCGAAGGTATTTCTGCTGCATTGATGAAGAAATTATCCAAAATGGACAAATATTTTAAAGGTGACGATGAAGTAAGTTGTAGAGCAGTTGTAAGAAGTTACAAAAAAGGCGAAGCAAAAGTAGAAATCACTATTTTTACAAAAGATACAACTTTCAGAGCTGAAGTAAAAACTAATGATTTATATGCTGCTTTTGACTTAGCGATCGATAAACTTCAAGGTCAAATGAGAAAATTAAAAACAAAATTAAGAAATCGTTATGACCATGATGGTATCGGAAAAGCCATTGTCTTTGAAGCAATTCAAGGTGAAGAAGAAAAAGAAGAAGACTCAAATATTGTTAGAAGTAAAACTTTAACTTTAAAACCAATTACAGTTGAAGAAGCTGTTCTTGAAATGGAAGCTATTGGACATGATTTCTATCTCTATCTTGATACTGATGATGAAAAAATCAGTGTTGTATATAAGAGAGAAGATGGTGGCTATGGTTTGCTTCAAGCTGACAATAAGATTGATTTAAAGTGAAATAAATAATAATTTTAAGATAATTAGGGCCATGAAAAATGGCTCTTTTTTATGGAAAAAGTTGAGATTTGCAAGGTTTTCACGAAAAGCGTGAAAACTTTTGCTTGAAAATCTAATTTTGAAAAAATATCTTTTTATAGTAAAATTAATAAAGTTATGGAAAAGATTATTGCTACAGATTTAGATGGCACACTTTTTTATCCAAAAGATACAAAAGAGATGATTGCTAAACCAAACCTATTTTTCATTCAAAATTTTATTGATAATGGTGGGAAAGTCATTTTGATTAGTGGAAGAAGTTATGCATATTGTCAAAAAACAGTGAAAAAAATCGGGAGACCATGTATGTCAATTTCATATAATGGCGGCTGCATTTATGATGGTGAAAAGATAATTTATCAAAATTCCATTAAAAATGAGGAAGCAAAAAGCATTATTGATGATATTTTTAAAACATATCGAAATTCTGGCGTTTTCTTGATGACTGATAGAGGCTTATCAATTCATTTAATTTATAAAAGTAAACTTATCAGATGGGGATTTAAAATGTATTACAAAACCCAAGGTATTTATACTGAAAATTTGATGCCAAACGAAGAAGATTATTTAAAAGAATTAAACAATGGATCTATCTATAAAATTATGATTTATTTTGGTCTTGGAAAAAGAATGCAAAATAGAGCAAAACAAGCAAATACTATTCTTCGAAATACATACGATAATGTCGAATGTAATTGGAGTAAAAATGTTATAGAGATAACCGCAAAAAATTGTTCAAAAGCAAAAGGTCTTAAAACTTTACTAGAAGCAACAAACAATACCGATAAAGAGATTTATGTTGTTGGCGATAGTGGAAATGATATTTCTTTATTTAAGGCTTTTCCAAAAAATTCATTTTGTATGGGGCACGGACCTGATGCGGTTAAAAAATACGCCAAATACATAATTGACAAGTTTGAAGATTTATCTAGATATATTTACGAAAAATAGTAAAATAATTAAATGATAAAAGGAGATATATAAATGGAAACTATTAGTAGAGTTATTGTTTCTTTGGTTTATTACAATTCACTTGTTAGAGACACACTTGAATATACTCTCAACAGACCAAATGGATTTGATGTAAAGTATTACGATTACAAAAGAAACGGAATTGTCAATGAAATCAAACTCAACACACCTTTAAAAGTATTTTTAGATCAAAATGGTGAAAAAGGTGAAGAATTAAGAAAGAAACTTGAACAATATGGTAATGATTTTTATAGTGATACATCAACAGTTATCAAAAAAGCTAGCGATGGATTAAGAGTTGATCATGCTCAAAACGTAAAAATCTTTGAATCAACAATTCCACTACACGAAGAATTAACACAAGTTATTAGACTTCACGTAAACTACGCAAGACAACACAATCAATTAGAAGATAAAATTGTAAATCTTGTTGCAGCTGATGAAAGATTCTATAGAGCAGTTGCTTTATTAGCTTTAAGTGGAGAAATCGATCGTCAATTTGCTGAATTCAATAAAGCAATGAGAGAGTCTAAAGGTCAAGCAACACCTGCATCAAACTTTATTCAAAACGATTTAAATACATTAGTTAAATGTTTAGCTACAGTTAGACAAGGCGCTACATGTAAAGATGAACTTTACACAGATGCATTAGATGCTGTTTTCCACAGTGTTGAAATGATGAACGGAAGAAGAGATTTACCAAAAGGTAAAACTTTCCAAGATGTTTTCAATGAAGCAAACATCAAAATTGCTGCTTTTGTTAGAGATAGTGAAACAGAATGGAGAAATAACTACACACCATGCTTAAATGAACTTATCGCTGACAACCAAAAAGCAAGAGAAAATGCGCAACAAGCAGCTCCAGCAGAAGAAAATAAGGAAACAAAATAAGTTAAAAGATGAAAAAACAAAAAGAATTTTCTGAAAATAAGAAGACTAACAAAGTAAAGCAATTTACTGTAAAACAAGCTATTTGGTTTGTTTTGGGTGTGCTTATTTCGGTTAATGCACTAATTTTCTTGGTTTTAGGCTTAATTAATGATTATGCTCCGCTTGCTTATTCACCATTTGAGAGTGCAAATAGTGGCATGATTTCAGCACTATTTGGCATTGACTTTAAATGGTTTGGCGTAATCACATTAATTCTCGGCACAATTATTTACTCAGTTGCTTTATCTTTTGCAACAAAGACTCGAGAAAGAGAAGAAGAAAGAATTGCTAGAAGAAAACAACGTAGATTTTTCTCTGATGAAGGAGAAAATGTTGTTGCAGATTATAGCGTTTCAACTTCTGAAAGCGCAGTTCCAAACTATAACGTTCCTGAGCAAAAATAACTTATAAATTAAAGAAAATTTGAATCGCTTCTTACGAAGCGATTTTTCATTTTCACGAAAAAGTTTCTAGTTTAAATTTTAATTTTCTGTTAAATTCGTTAAAATAAGTTAGCAAAAGAAGTTTATATATTTTTGCATTAAAAAAGTGCGATTATTATCGCACAATTAGTATTTAAATAAATGGCGGAGAAAAGGGGATTTGAACCCCTGCTTCCTGTTACAGAACTATGAGCTTTCCAAGCCCACCCCTTCAGCCTCTTGGGTATTTCTCCGTGCAAATAGTATTTTATCAACATTTAGGAAGTATTGTCATTAATTTTTTTAAAAATATGAAAGAAGTAGTAATTAAAAAAGAAGATTCTAATCAAAGAATCGATAAATTTGTGAGAAAGTATCTAAATGATGCTCCTCTTTCATTTATTTACAAAACTTTCAGAAAAAAAGATGTGAAGATTAACGGGAAGCGGGTTAAAGAAAATTATATACTTCAAGAAAATGACGTTTTAAGAATTTATATTACTGATGAGCAAATAGCTGAATTCAATAAACCAGTTGATGTCACAAAAGTCGATATTAAAGGCAATTTAAACATCATTTATGAGGACGAAAATATATTAATTCTAAATAAGCCAAAAGGAATTTTAGTACATGGTGATATAAATGAAAAAAGACGTACTTTATCGAATCAAGTCCTTTATTACCTACATCAAAAAGGCGAATTTAGAAATGATGGATTAAGTTATGTGCCTTCTCCAACTCACCGACTTGATCGAAATACTAGTGGTATTATTGTTTTTGCTAAAAACTTTATTTCATCTAAAGAAATGATGGACTTATTTAAAGATCACGAAAATATTAAAAAAACTTATCTATTATTGGCTTTTGGCAAATTAAATGAGAAAGAAGGCGAAATCAACGCGCCTCTATTAAAAGATGAAAAAAGTGGTTTTGTCAAAGTGGCTTCCTTAAAAGATGGTGCAAAAAGTGCTAAAACTTTATATAAAGTTATTGCAGAAAATGATAAATATTCTTTGGTTGAAGCAACGTTAATTACCGGGAGAACTCATCAACTTAGAGTGCATTTTGCTTATATAGGTAATCCGATTGTTGGTGATGAAAAGTATGGCAATTTTAAAAGAAATGATGAATTTATTAAAAAATTTGATTATAAAAATCAATTTTTAATCGCTTATAAATTACAATTTAAAAATGTCGAAGGACAACTTTCATATTTAAGCAATAGAGTATTTAAGACTGAAATATCTGATAAAGAAAACAACATTTTGAGCAAAATCTTTGCAAAAACCCTATATTTTTGAAAAAAACTTTTTTGATTTTGAACTTTTCACGAAAATTTAACTAGTTTTCACAGCTTTCATTTTCTAATAACTTCAATTGTTAGACACTATAAATTTTTATCAATACATTATTTTACAAATGCAAAATTACAATTTAATAAATTTTTAATTTATTAAAAGTGTTTTTTTCCTACATTTTGTATATAATTTAGGTGATTTTGATAAACGCTATAAGCGAAGGAGTTATTATGGATAAAAAAACTCAAGAAAACTATGAAAGATGGTTAAACAGTGACGTTGTTTCTGCTGAAGATAAAGAGAAATTAAAAAGCATGTCTCCAGCCGATATTGATGATGCCTTTTTTCATGATATTGAATTTGGCACAGCTGGCATGAGAGGAATTTTAGGACCTGGAACTAATAGAATTAATTTTTATACAATTAGAAAAGCCTGTGTTGGCTTTGGTCTTTATTTGTTGAAGCATTTTAAGTTCCCACAAAGTTGTGTAATTTCTCATGATAATCGTTACTTTTCTCGTGAATTTACTCTAGAATGCGCAGAAATTTTAAACGAAATGGGAATCAATACTTTTATTTTTGATTCTTTAAGACCAACTCCTGAACTCAGTTATGCTGTAAGAGCAAGAAAAGCAAGTGGTGGTATTATGATTACCGCTAGTCACAATCCAAAAGAAGACAATGGATTTAAAGTTTATGATGAATTTGGCTGTCAACTTGTTCCAAGTAAAATTAAAGATTTAATCGATATTATCGCTACTTTAGGGGATGAATTGCTTTTAACGGTTCCTCATGGCGATAAAAAAGGTGAAAACTATTTACTACCAAAATCACTTGATGATAACTATGTCGATTTATGCAAATCTGTTCAAATCAACCCTGATTTAGACAAATCAGATTTTAAGATCGTTTATACTCCAAACCATGGAACTAGTTTTGTAAATGCTATGAGAGTTTTCCACGAATGTGGATATAAAGTTTATCCTGTTTTATCGCAATGTAATCCTGACCCTGCATTTAGTGGAACGCTTTCTCCTAACCCTGAAGATCCAAGAAGTTACATTGAACCAATTAAACTTGCCAAGGAAATTGATGCAGACATTATCTGTATGACCGATCCTGATGGAGATAGAGTCGGACTTGCTTGTAAAGATGGCAAAGGGGACTATGTTTTAATTACAGGCAATGAAGGAGCGGCAATTTTACTTGATTACATCTTAAAAGAAAGAAAAAGAAAAGATGAATTACCATCAGAGCCAGTAGTTTATAACACTGTAGTTTCTTCCGCTCTGGGTAGAGAAATTTGTGATAAATATGGTGTTAAATGCGAATCTTTCTTAACTGGTTTTAAATATATTGGCGATAGAATTCATTATTATGAAGTTAATGGCGGCCCACAATTTATCTTTGGATATGAAGAAAGTTATGGCTGTTTAATTAAACCATTCGTAAGAGATAAAGATGGAATTCAAGCAATTCTTTTATATTGTGAAGCTGCTTTATGGTATAAACAACACGGCTTAACTTTATATGAAGCATATAAGAAACTTGGCGAAATTTACGGACAACACAAAGCTAAACTTTATAACATTTACTTTAAAGGCAGCAAGGGACATGAAGAAATGCAATCTCTTATGAAAGGTCTTGAAAGTAATCCATTTGAAGTACTTTGTGGCAATAAAGTAAAAATTATTGAAAACTACTTTACTTTAACTAGATATAATCTTGATACAAAAGAGACAAGTCATATTGAGAATTTACCAAATGGCGATTTGATTAAATTCATCTTTGAAGATAGAAGTTCAATTTGCGTTAGACCAAGCGGTACCGAACCAAAATGCAAATTCTATATTGAAGTAGTCGATAAGGATTTAGATAAAGCAAGTGAGAGATGTGATAAATATTACAAAGAATTGCTTGCTTTACTGAAAATTAAACCACTTTAGTTGATGGAGCCGGATATTCTGGCTCTTTTTTAATATTTGACCTTATAAAAAAATAGTAGTTTTTTGCTAGAAATCCCAGAAATATTGTCTAAAACATAGTATTTTTTCATTTTTTCCGGAGAATATTAAAAATTACTAGGAAAAATTGAAAAAAGTGCGTTTTCAATAGTTTTGAAAAAATAGAAAAATAAAAATAGTGAAGTTTAATGCTTCACTAGTTTTGTGCCAAAAATTCTTTTAATGCGTAAATTATGCCGTCTTCCTCGTTGGTATATTTGGTTACAAATTTTGCGATTTTTCTTAGATGTGGTGCACCGTTTTTCATAACAAAAGTATTTTTGTAATCGCCTAACATTTCACGGTCGTTATCTGCATCACCAAAAGTAATGATGTTTTCGAGTTCGATATGGTATTTATCAGCAACTTCTTTTATCATTTTAGATTTTGATACACCATTAAGATAGAGTTCACAATATTCTCCACCGTGCCAAAATCTAACTTGAACATCTTTATACTTGTTTTCTATTATTTCTTTTATTTTTTTGTGTTTATTTTGATCTTCATCAATTTTCATGAGAAAAGTGAAAACGTCTTCATCAATGATTTCGCTTAGTGGGCCATAGATAACCTTTAAATCATCGATATTATAAAAAGCAAATAATAAATCATCATCTTTGTCTAGATAAATTTTATGTAAATTCTCGCTCATTGCTGAATCACAATATTTGTGAATTACATCAAAATATATGGATTTTGCAGTGTTTTTGTTTATTTTGTACTCTATTTTAAAACTATTTTTATATGGATCTGATGCATAATGACCATTGTAGCAGATGATAGGAGAAGTTTTTAATCCAACATCGTTATAGTAGGACATGACGCTTCTTAAAGCTCTTCCTGAACACAGAACAATTAAATGACCTTCGTTTTCTAATTCACGAAGATAAGATTTAGTTGTTTCAGAAATGGTTTTGTCATCGCGAAGTAAAGTGCCATCTAAATCGAGAGCAATTAAATATCTTTTTTTATTCATGCACATATAATCCAACAGTTTTCTTAACCTTATTTAAAGTTCTGCTTGCAACTCTTGAAGCTCTTTCTTTGCCTTGATTTAAAACTTCATTGATAATTTTAGGATTTGAGAATTCTTTAAATCTTTCTTGGAAAGGAACGATTTCTTCTAAAACTTTATCGGCGATAATTTTTTTGAATTCACCATATTGGTGAATGTCATGGAATCTTGATTGTGCTTCATCTAATGTAATATCACTTAATGCAGAGTAAATTTGAAGCAAATTAGAGATACCAGGTTTATTCACTGGGTCATAAATTATTTCGTTTCCCGTATCAGTTACAGCAGACATAATTTTCTTACGAATGATATTTGGTTCGTCTTTTAAGAAAATATCGCCTTTTGGATCGCTTTTAGACATTTTTTTGGTAGGGTCTGATAAAGACATGATTCTAGCGCCAACTTTAGGTGTCACAGCTTTTGGCATAACAAATACTTCTTTGTTGTAGCGAGCATTAAATCTATGAACTAAATCACGAGCTAGTTCGACGTGTTGTGTTTGATCTTCACCAACAGGAACAACATCAGCGTTATATAAAAGAATGTCAGCAGTCATTAAAACAGGGTAAGCAAATAAACCAACGCCAACAGCTTCATGATTCATCTTGGCGGATTTATCTTTAAATTGAGTCATTCTTGAGAGTTCACCCATGTAAAGGTAGTTGATGAGTATTGAATTGAGTTCGGAATGAGCTGAGACATCGCTTTGTAAAAAGATTGTAGTTTTATCTTTATCAAGTCCGCTAGCTAGATAGAACGCAACAATATCTTTTGTATTTTGTCTTAAAAAAGCAGGGTCAATTGGTAAAGTTAAAGCGTGTAAATCAGCAATAAAAACAAAATTTTCATATTCATCTTGATAGTTTTTAAAATTTCTTAACGCACCTATATAATTACCTAAAGTTAAATTACCTGTAGGTTTAATTCCACTTAATGATCTCTTCATTTTTTCCATAATAACTTACCTCGCTATCATATTATATCTTAATTTTCATTTTTTTCATTTTGATTAGACTAAGTTTATATTATATTTACTTTTTTTGACTGTTTTGCTGCATTTAAATGAACGAAAAGCGAATATGTGCTATTATTTTTAGCGGAGAAAGATATGAATATTAGATTTTATAACTCGCTTAGCGGAAAGATAGAAGATTTCAAACCAGTTAAAGAAAATGAGGTTTCAATTTATGTTTGTGGACCTACAGTTTATAACGATCCACACATCGGAAATATGAGACCTGTTGTCTTTTTTGATACTTTTAGAAAATTTCTGGAAGAAATTGGCTACACAGTAAAATTCGTTTCAAATTATACTGATGTCGATGACAAAATTATCAAAAGAGCAATCGAAGAAAATAAAAGTGAGAAAGAATTAACGGAATTTTATATTAGCGAATATGAAAAATGTTTAGAGTCTTTAAATGTTTCAAAAGCTTATGAAAACCCAAAAGTTACTGACTATATTCCTTCAATCATCAATTACATTGATGGATTGGTTAAAGTAGGTGCAGCATACGAGAAAGATGGAGAAGTATTTTTTAATGTTGCGCAAGATCAAAGCTATGGCTGTCTTTCAAAAATTAATGTTGAAGATTTGATAAGTGGTGCAAGAGTTGAACAAAACTCCAAGAAAAACAATCCGCTTGATTTCTTGCTTTGGAAAAAGACTGATGAAGGAATTAAATGGGATTCTCCATGGTGTTCTGGTCGTCCTGGTTGGCACACCGAATGTTGCGTTATGATTGATACTATTTTTAAAGGCATGATTGATATTCATGGGGGTGGAATCGATCTTAAATTCCCGCATCACGAGAACGAAATCGCTCAAGCAGAAGCAATGCATCATAATAAAATCGCGAATTATTGGTTACACACAGCGATGATGAACATTAAAGGTGAAAAAATGTCAAAATCGCTTGGTAATATTATTTTGGCGAAAGACGCAATTAAAGAATATGGCGCGGATACAATAAGACTCTTACTTTTAAATTGCGATTATCGTAGCGTTTTAAATTTCAGTGATGATACGATTAAGGATTGTTCATCAATTATCCAAAAGATTTCTGCAGTTTATAAACAATTAAATCTTTTCATGAATATTAATGGATTTGAACTTGAGGGCAAATCTAATAAAGTTAATGTTTTCTTAGAAGATCTTGCAAATGATGTAAATATTGCAAATGGAATTACCCATCTTTTAGATATCATCAAAGAAGCTAACGTTGAGTTAAGAAAGAAAGATAAAAATGTCGAAATCTTAAAAGATGATTTCTATGCAATAAATAAAATTTGCTATATTTTAGGACTTCATTTTGCTCCTTATAAATTTAGCGATGAAGACGTTTCTTTATACAAAGAATATCTAGAAGCTAAAGCAAATAAGGACTTTGAAAACTCAGATAAGATAAGAAATATCCTAATTGAACACAAAGTTTTATAACATTGTATAACTATGTTATTACAATAGAAAGACGGCAAAATTGGTAGCGAAATTTCCTCGTTAGGCACTATATTTAGGAGGACAAATATGATTGTATATGGGAGTAACACCATTCGCGCTTGCTTGGAAGCGAAAAAACTTAAAAAAGTAATGGTGAGCAAAGGCTTTTCAAATCATAACTTGATTGAAGAAATTCAAAATCAAGGGATACAAATCAAGTATGCATCCAAAGAAGAGTTAGACAAGTTGGCAAAAGGCGGAAACCATCAATCAATAATTGGGGAAATTGACGATGTACGCTTATATGGTTTAGATGAGATATTACGAACTTGTTCTGACAGCAAAAGTCAAAAAGATGTTCCTATTTTGGTTATTCTCGATTCTTTAACTGATCCTCATAACCTTGGAGCAATCTTAAGAAGTTGCGATGCATTTAATGTATCTGGAGTTATTTACAAAAAGCACGGAAGTGTAGGTTTAAACGACACTGTTGCTAAAGTCTCAACAGGAGCAATTAATTTCGTTAAATGCTGTGAAGTAACAAATTTAACAAGAGCAATCCAAGAAATTAAAAAGCATGGTTTTTGGGTTGTCGGGTTGGATGGAGCTGGTGAAAAAGAAGTTAAGGAAACTGCTAAAAACACACCAATTTGTCTCGTAGTTGGCAGCGAAGGATATGGAATTTCGCGCCTAGTTCGAGAAAATTGCGATTATTTAGAAAAAATTGAAATGTTTGGACGAGTTAATTGCCTTAATGCCTCTGTAGCGTGTTCAATAGCTCTTTATGCTTTGAGAAATCTTTGATTCTTAAGGTATAAAATATGCTTAATAAAAATCTGAATTACAATGAATTAATAATTAAAGCCAGGCACGGATCAATTTGCCATCAAAAACAACTATATAAGATTTGTTTAAATATTATTCAACCAGTCTTATATAAATATTTTTCGTATTGTAAGCATCTTGGTATTAATCGAGAAGATTTAACAAATTTGATGAATGAAACATTTTTAGCTTTAATGTGTGAAGATGTATATCATTACAGTAATTTTGAATCTTATTTCAAAAGAAAGTATGAATACGATGTTTTAGCCATATTAAAAAGCAATAATACAATTAAAGGAAGAATTTTTTGTGAGGCTTTATTAGATAAAGAAAAAGATAAAAAGATCGACAAATCTACAAAAGATGATGTTGAAAACGATGACGAAGTTAAAAAATACATTGACGCTTTTTCTTTCATTGATACTTTAAAGAAAAAAGAAGAACTTAACGAAAAGGACTTAACAATTTTTAGGGATTACTTGAATGGATACAAAATTAAAGAAATTGGATCGCTATTTAATTTATCTAGTTATAAAATTAGGAATTCGATAAGGAAAACAATAAAGGTAATTATTAATCTAAAAAATTTCGATTCTTCCAATTTAGGAAACGAAAAAAGAAAAAATAGTTGAGTTTTGCGAGGTTTATAAAATATCAAAAAAATAGTATTTTTCCAAAAAAATACTATTTTTTTAAAAAACTCCGCAAATGTTAAATAAATACCGAGAATTTTAAAAAAAGTAAATTTTTTGCACATTTTATATGTCGGATTATAATTATATTAGGTGATAAATATGATTTTAACCGAAGGACTAAGTGGAAAAGAATTGTTGCTTGAATACAAAGAGTTAGTAGCAAACAAATTGAATTCTTCTCGTGATATTAAAAGTAACGAGGAATATTTCAATTGGTACAATGAAAACAAAGAAGATCTTAAAAGATTGGTAACTTTAAAAAGCTCCATTTTTTATATCTTTGAGAATCAAATAGAACTATTTACGGTTGACGAAGATACTTATGAATTAGCCGTTGAATTTTTATCAACTTACATAAAAGATATTGATTATCTTTTAAACGCGGATAATCTTCCTGCTGTTTTTATTAATGATGGCAAAGAAACTAAGTTAGATGATGAACATAAAACTATCGCTTTAAAAGTGACGCTTGATACATTAAAAGACATAAAATCAAGATATCTAAATTATTTAAATAATTTAAATACTCGCTTACCAAAATGCTAATTTATGGAAATTTTATTTTTCGCTTTCGCAAGTATTTTCTTGACTTTCTACTAGTAGAAAAGTAAGATTTGTGATAGTTTGTTTAGTATAGGTAATAAGTTATGAGGAAAAAGGTAATTTTAATTTGCTCTGAATGTCTAGCTAGGAACTATACAACAACAAAAAGAGTTGAGGATAAAACCACCAGACTCGAACTTAATAAATATTGCCCTCATTGTGGAAAATATACTGTTCACAAAGAGAGCAAATAAGGAGACACTATGAAAAAGATTGTTGGTTATTTTAAGGGTGTTATCAAAGAAGGGAAAAGAATTAAGTGGCCTAAAAGGTTACAATTTGTTCCGGCAGTAGCTGTTGTTTTATGTATTACAATTTTTGCTGCTATTTTTCTTGCTTTAGAAGATTATGCTGGTGGAATTTTAGTTGAACAACTAAGAGATGCATTTAGCTCAATTAGGGGATAAAAAAGGAGACTAGTATGGCAGAAAACGAGAATAAACTTGCAGAAAAGCAATGGTATATTGCAACAACTTATAGCGGTCACGAACAAAAAGCTGCAGAAAACATCAAAAGACGTATTGATAGTATGAATCTTAAAGATTACGTCTTTAGAATTGTTGTTGCTGAAGAACAAGTTCAAGAAAAAGATAAAGATGGTAAATTAAAAACTGTCAAAAATAAAGAAACAGGTCTAGAAGAACCAAAAATGAAGACAATCAACTTATATCCAGGTTACGTCTTTGTTGAAATGATTATGACAGATGAAAGCTGGTTTATGATTAGAAACACACCTGGTGTTACAGGTATTGCTGGATCATCTGGTGGCGGTCAAAAACCTACTCCAGTTTCTGGAAGAGAAATCGAAGCAGTTCTTAAGAGAATGGGTGTTGTCGATAGCTCAATGTATGAAGACTACCACATTGGCGATAATGTCAAAATTATTCATGGCACATTTGATGGTCTTGAAGGTAAGATTTCAAGCATTGATAAAGAAAGCGGCACTGTCGTTGTTCAAACAATGTTCTTCGGTAGAATTACTCCTGTTGAACTTGAATTCTCAGAAATTATTCGTATTTAATTACAAAAATCAAAATTTGATGAGGTCGTATTAAATTACGGCCTTTTCTTTTGCTTAAAAATTAAATTCGACCAAAAACCCTGCAAAACCAAACTATTTTTAGAAATTTTGAACTTTTTATAAGGCCGTGAAAACTTTTTCAAAATCCGTGAAAACTACCTAAAGAAATATTTAATATTTTTAGCGAAAAATTTCTTGGCTAAATTCGAAGAAAAAACTTGCAATGTAATTTATTTTTAGATAGAATAACAAAGCATTTCGGGTTAACGAGGTGCTATTAGATTTATCTAATAGGGTAGGAGGAGAGGCGAACTACTCCAAACTACTAACATTGAAAGGAGAACTACAATGGCAAAAAGAGTCGCAAAGGTAGTTAAGATGGAACTTCCTGGTGGTGAAGCTAAACCAGGACCAAAATTAGCTAGCGCTGGTGTTGTTATGCCAAAATTCTGTACAGAATTTAACGCAAAAACAGCCGACAGAAAGGGTGAAGTTGTCCCTGTTATCATTACAGCTTACGAAGACAAAACATTCAGCATGGAAATTAAAACTTCCCCAGTTACTGGATTACTTCTTAAAGCAGCCGGCATTTCAAAAGGAAGTGCTAATGCTAAAACAACAAAAGTTGGTAAAGTAACAAAAGAACAAATTAAGAAAATCGCTGAATACAAAATGCCTGATTTAAATGCTAATGACATTGAATCAGCTATCAAAATCGTTGAAGGCAGTGCTCGTAATATGGGCATTGAAGTCGTTGATTAATTGGAGGGAATGTAAATGAAACACGGAAAGAAATACGAAGCAGCCCTTAAGTTAATCGATAAGAGCAAAGTTTATTCAGTTCACGAAGCATGTGAATTAATCGCAAAAACTTCAACTACAAAATTTGATGCTACTGTTGCAGTTTCGATGAAACTTAACATCAATACTAAAAAAGCTGATCAACAAGTTAGAGGAACAGTTATTCTTCCTCATGGTACAGGTAAAAATGTTAGAGTCGTTGCAATTACTTCAAAAGCAGATGCAGCTAAAGAAGCAGGCGCAGATTACGCTGGCGGAAAAGAATTACTCGAAAAGATCGTTACAGAAAAATGGTTTGATTTCGATGTAATGTGTGCAACACCTGAAATGATGGGTGAAATTGGTAAAAATGGTAGAGTTTTAGGTCCTAAAGGTTTAATGCCAAACCCAAAAACTGGCACAGTCGGACCAGACATTGCAAAAATGGTTAAAGAACTTAAAGCTGGTAAAGTTGAATACAGAGCTGATAAAGATGGAAACGTTAACGTTGGCGTAGGCAAAGTTAGCTTCGACGCAGCCAAACTTGAAGAAAACGTCCAAACACTTATCAACCAAATCATCAAAGTTAGACCATCAGTTGTTAAAGGAAATTACATCCTTTCCTGCTATATCGCAACAACTATGGGACCATCAATTAAAGTTCAATTTTAGTTAAATTAGTTTAGTAGGCAAAATATACCAAAGACAGTAACGGACGAAAGTCTTAATTATGTTACCGAGGTTAAACTTAATATAAGATCCTCATGTATATTTGGCCTCGAAATATATTAAGGAGGTAAAAGATGAATCAAAGTATCTTGAAGCAAAAAGAAGCTGTGGTTAACGAAATCTCCGACTTAATGAAAAAGAGTGCAGCAACAGTTGTTTGCGAATACCGCGGACTTACAGTTGATGAAATCACAACATTAAGAAGAGATTTAAGAGAAAAGAACGCAGTTGCTACTGTTTACAAGAATTCACTTGTTACAAGAGCTGCTGAAAGTTGCGACCACAAAGATTTTGACGAATATCTCTCTGGACCAAATATGTATATCTTTTTTGAAGATTACACAAATGGCTCATTAAGATCTGTCGCAAAATTTGCTAAAAAGTACGATGCTTTCTCAATTAAAGGTGGAATCATCGAAAACAAGGTATGTGATGCTGATTATGTTAAACAAATCGCTGCATTACCATCAAAAGAAGGTCTTGTTTCTATGCTTTTAAGTGTATTACAAGCTCCTATGAGAAATTTAGCTTACTCATTAAGCCAAGTCTCAGAAAAGAAATAGTTTGCTGATTAATTAAATGGAGGAAAGAAAAATGGCAAAATTAACAAATGAAGAAATTATCGCTGCTGTTAAAGAAATGACAGTTGTTGAATTAAATGAACTCGTTAAAGCAATTGAAAACGAATTTGGTGTTACTGCTGCTGCTCCAGTTGCAGCTGCTGCAGCTCCAGCTGAAGAAGAAAAGAAAGGACCAACAGAAGTTACATTAACTTTAAAAGCTTGTGGTATGAACAAAGTTGCTACAATTAAAGCAGTTCAAGCTATCACTGGTTTAGGCTTAATGGATGCTAAGAAACTTGTTGATGCTGCTCCAAGTGTTGTTAAAGAACACATTTCACCTGTTGAAGCAGAAGAACACAAGAAAGCATTGGAAGCTGCTGGTGCTCAAGTTGAAATTAAATAGTTTAAAGAGAAATTTAAATTATACCTGCTCTACTTTGTAGAGCAGGTTTTTGCCTATTTATAGTTGATAAAATGAGTCATTATTTTACATTTGATCCAAACTTAAAAAGTCATGAAAGGCACATTAAGTTTACGTTATTTGACCAAGAAATTGTTCTTGAAACCGACTCAGGAGTCTTCTCGAATAAGGCAATTGATAAAGGAAGTTTGTTTTTCATAAAAACACTTTTATCACAAAATTTATGCGGTAAAGTTCTTGACCTTGGATGTGGATATGGAGCAGTTGGCGTTTCGCTTAAATTATTCTTAAAGGATAAAATCGAAATTACCTGTTCTGATGTCAATCCTAAATGCGTAGAACTAACTAGTAGAAACTTAAGGCAATACGATTTGGATGGTAAATGCTCTCTAAGTGACGGCTACTTAATATTACATGGGACATTTGACTTTATATTGTTCAATCCACCTATCTCGGTAGGTAAGGAAAAAATCTACTCTTTATATAAAGATAGTAAGGAACATTTAAATGAAAAGGGGAAACTTTATATTGTCATTCGAAAAGATAAAGGAGCCTATTCCCATATCGATTATCTAAAAACTCTATTTAACTCGGTTGAGATTATTGATAGAGAAAAAGGATATTTCGTAATCGAATGTTTGTAGAAGGAGAAGTATTAGATGAAATCTTATAAGGATTACCCAAAGATTAACAACGATCGTATAAATTTCTCTAAGATTGGTGGTACACTCGAATTACCTTATCTTGTTGAAATTCAAACTGAATCTTACAAAAACTTCCTAAAAGATGGAATTGACGAAGTCTTTAAAGATGTCTTCCCAATTGAAAATTATGGCGGAACAATGTCAATTGTTTACAATTCATTCCATCTTGATGCTCCTAAGCATTCATTTTTAGAATGCAAAGAGAAAGATTTAACTTATAGCGCACCATTAACAGTTAATTTACGTTTACTTTTTAAAGAAACTGGTGAATTTGTTGATAGTGATGTCTTTATGGGCGATATTCCACTTATGACTGATAGTGGAACATTCATTGTCAATGGTGCAGAAAGAGTTATTGTTTCTCAAATCGTTAGATCACCAGGTGCTTATTTATCAAAAACATTTGATAACAAATTTGGTAAATATATTTACAATGCCGATTTAATTCCAGCTCGTGGAACATGGCTTGAATTTGAAAGCGATGTTAAAGGTTATTTATGGGTTAGAATTGATCGTCAAAGAAAAATGCCAGCCACAGTTTTATTAAAAGCTCTTGGCATTGAAAAAGAAGAGGATTTAGTCTCACTTTTTGGTGATAGAGAATCATTAAGATTAACTTTAAGTAAAGATCAAGATACAAAATCTTCACTTAAAGCATTAAAAGAAATCTTTAGAAAATTAAAACCAGGCGAACCTATTACTGATGAAGGTGTTCACACTTTCTTAATTCAAAAATTCTTTGATGCAAAACGTTATGATTTAGGTAGAGCTGGTCGTTTTAAATATGCTAAAAAACTTGGCATTTACAACAGACTTGAAAACAGAATTCTTGCTGAAAACCTTGTAAGTGCTGATGGCGAAATCAAATATACAAAAGGCACACTTTTAACCAAGGAAATGGTTGATGCACTTCAAGATGAAGAATTCTTCGAAAATGGTGCACACCGTTACGACATCAATATAAACAAAAAACTTGATGAATTTGGTAGTGTGAACATGGTTAAGGTCTTTACAAACGAAAAGAAAGATGTTGTTTCTAATGTTATTGGTACTGATCTTAACTTAACAGTTTCAAGAGTTACAGTTAGCGATATGCTCGCAATTTTCAGCTATTTCATGAATTTAATGGATGGATTTGGAAATGTTGATGATATCGATAACTTATCCAATAGACGTATTAGATGCGTTGGTGAACTTATTCAAACTCAATTCAGAATTGGTCTTACCAAGATGGCTAAAAATATCACTCAAAAGATGAGTGTTACAACTGGTACTGAAACAAAAGATTCTCCAAAATCTTTAATCAATATCAAACCTCTTGCAAGTGCGATTCGTGAATTCTTTGCTTCTTCCCAACTTTCTCAATTCATGGATCAAACTAACCCACTTGCTGAACTTGCTAACAAACGTAGAATTTCAGCTTTAGGTCCAGGTGGTTTAACTCGTGATAGAGCAAGTATGGAAGTTAGAGATGTTCACTTTACTCACTATGGTAGAATCTGTCCTATTGAAACTCCTGAAGGACAAAACATTGGTTTAATTAATAACCTTGCAACTTACGCAAAAATTAATAAATATGGCTTTATTGAAACACCATATAGAATTGTCGATAAAGAAAATGGCACAATTACTGAAAAACAGTTTATTTAAGTGCTGATGAAGAAAACAATCACGTCATTGCTCAAGCAACAAAAGAAGATATTGTTGGAAATAAACTTGCAAATGAAAAGATTGTTGCTAGATATAATGGAAAGAACATTCTTGCTGATAGAAAAGACGTCGATTACATTGATGAATCTCCAATGCAAATCGTTTCTGTTGCTGCAGCCTGTATCCCTTTCCTTGAAAATGATGATAACACCCGTGCTTTAATGGGTGCTAACATGCAAAGACAAGCATTACCTCTTTTAAGACCACATGCTCCATATGTTGGAACAGGACTTGAACACAAGATTGCTCACGATTGTGGACTTGCAGTTGTTGCTGTAAATGATGGTATTGTAACTTACACCGATTCTTTAACAATTAGAGTTCAAGAAGAAGAAGGTGAAAGAACATATCACTTACAAAAATACGAAAGAAGTAATAACGGGACTTGTATTAATCAAAAAAGCATCGTCAAAGTCGGTCAAAAAATTAAAAAAGGCCAACTCATCGCTGATGGTCCATCTATGGAAAATGGCGATCTTGCTCTTGGTCAAAACGTCGTAGTCGCATTTATGACTTGGGAAGGTTTAAACTATGAAGACGCTGTCATCATGAGTGAAAGACTTGTTAAAGATGATGTTTATACCACAATTCATATCGAAAGTTATGAAATTGAATGTAGAGATACTAAAAACGGAAAAGAATATTTAACTCCAGATGTTCCTAACATCGGACTTGATGCTAAGGCACACCTCGATGAAAGAGGTATCGTCTTCCCAGGAACTGATGTTAAAGAAGGTGATATCCTTGTTGGAAAAGTCACTCCAAAAGGCACAAGCGAACCTTCTCCAGATCAAAAATTACTTGATGCTATCTTTGGTGATAAATCAAAAGATGGAAAAGATACATCTTTAAGAGTTCCTCATGGCGGAGCTGGTACTGTTCTTGATGTTAAAGTCTTTACTCGCGAAAACAAAGATGAACTTTCTCCAGGCGTTAACATTAAAGTTAGAGTTTACGTCGCTCAAAAGAGAAAGATTTCTGAAGGTGATAAGATGTCAGGACGTCATGGTAACAAAGGTGTTATCTCACGTATCGTTCCTGTAGAAGATATGCCATTCCTTCCAGATGGTACACCAGTTGATATTTTACTTAACCCACAAGGTGTTCCATCCCGTATGAACATTGGACAAATTCTTGAAGTCCATTTAGGTATGGCTTGTAAAGCACTTGGTGGTTTAAAAATTGCAACTCCAGTTTTTGATGGCATCTCAAACGATGAAATCAATGAACTTATGAACGAAGCAAAAATGCCAAGTGATGGAAAATATACCCTTTATGATGGTAGAACAGGTGAAAAATTTGATGACAGAATCAACGTTGGCGTCATGTATATGATTAAACTTGTTCACATGGTTGATGATAAACTTCACGCTCGTGCCACTGGACCATATTCAATGGTTACACAACAACCACTTGGAGGTAAGGCACAAAATGGTGGTCAAAGATTTGGTGAAATGGAAGTTTGGGCACTAGAAGCATATGGCGCAGCTAACATTCTCCAAGAAATGATGACTATTAAATCTGATGACCGTGTTGGAAGAAGAAAAGCTTATGAATCTATCATCAAAGGTAGACCACTTCCAAAACCATCTATTCCAGAAGCTTTCAAAGTTTTAACTAAAGAACTTATGGGTCTTGGAATGGATGTTGAACTCTTCTCAAAAGATGGCAAGATTGTTGATATGGATTCTCTTGCAAGACAAACTCAACAAGAAGAGCAACGTAGTTTAAAATCACTTAGAAATATCGGAAGTGAATCTTCTAGTGAAAGAAATAGCTTAATGTCAGAAGAAGACAACTCTAATTTTGATGGAGTTGAAACAATCGATGACTTATTTAATTAAGGGAGGATTAAATCGTGTTTGATGTAGAAAAATTAGCTAGCATTAAAGTTGGTCTAGCATCTCCTGAAAAAATTAGAGAATGGTCTCATGGTGAAGTTACAAAACCTGAAACCATTAACTACCGTAGTCAAAAACCAGAAATGGATGGCTTATTCTGCGAAAAAATCTTTGGTCCTAGCAAAGATTATGAATGTCATTGTGGAAAATATAAAAAGATAAGATATGCAGGTGTCGTTTGTGAAAAATGTGGCGTTGAAGTTATTTCTAAAGAAGTTAGAAGAGAAAGAATGGGACATATTGAACTTGCATCACCTTGTTCCCACATCTGGTATTTAAAAGGTATCCCTTCAAGAATGGGTCTTGTTCTTGATGTTTCTCCAAAGGCACTTGAAGAAGTAATTTATTTCAGTGCCCATATCTGTTTAAATCCAGGTAACTGTAAATCTTTATATTATAAGCAATTCTTAGACGATAGAATTGGTAGAGAAACTTTCATCGTCGCAATTAAAGAAATTGATGAAACTTTAGATAAAGAATCTTTCGAACATACTAAAGCTCAAGAACTTTTAGAAAGATTAAATAATCCAAATGATCCTTTTGATTTCTTCTCTTGTGCCGAATTTATCTCTTTCCACACTGGAGCAGAATTTGGTGAAGGTGCTGAAGCTATCAAAAGACTTCTTAAAGAAGTTCAAATTAATGATGTTAGAACAAAAGATGAAGAAGGAAATGATGTTTTAGTTGAAGGCGAATTCACTAAAGTAAGCAAAGAAATTAAGGGCGCAAGTGGTCAAAAACTTCAAAAACTCATCAAAAGACTTGAAGTTTTAGATGCTTTTAGAAAATCAAACAACAAACCAGAATGGATGATTTTAGATGCTCTTCCTGTTATACCACCAGATTTAAGACCAATGCTTCAACTTGATGGCGGAAGATTTGCAACTAGTGATTTAAATGATTTATATAGAAGAATTATTACTCGTAACAATAGATTAAAGAAATTAATCGATCTTGGTGCACCTTACGTCATCTTAATGAACGAAAAGAGAATGCTCCAAGAAGCAGTTGATGCTTTAATTGATAATGGTAGAAGAAATGGTAAACCTGTTACTGGCCCAAATGGTAGACCTCTTAAATCATTAAGTGGTGCCTTAAAGGGTAAACAAGGTAGATTTAGACAAAATTTACTTGGTAAGAGAGTCGATTACTCTGGTCGTAGTGTTATCGCAATTGGTCCAACTTTAAAGATGTATCAATGTGGTCTCCCTAGAGAAATGGCTATTAACTTACTTAGACCATATATCGCTGCTGTTTTAATTAAAGAAGGTAAATGTTTATTACATAGACAAGCTGATAAAAAGATTGATGCAAAAGATAGCGATGTCTACGATGTTGTTGAAAAAATTATTTCTGAACACCCAGTTTTATTAAACCGTGCTCCAACACTTCATAGACTTGGTATCCAAGCTTTCCAACCAATACTTGTTGAAGGAAGAGCTATTAGACTTCACCCACTCGTTTGTACTGGATTTAACGCTGACTTCGATGGTGACCAAATGGCAGTTCACGTTCCTTTATCAAAAGCTGCTCAAGAAGAAGCTCTCGATTTAATGCTTGCAAGCAATAACATTCTTGCACCAAAAGATGGAAAACCAATTGTTACTCCATCTCAAGATATCTTAATTGGTAACTACTATCTTACAATGGAAGCTAGTAAAGAAGACTTCCTTAAACAAGCTGAAAAATTCGATAAAGTTGGCGACACAGAAAGAGCTCAACAATATCGTAAATATGCTTCAATGGAAGGAAAAGTTTTTAAAGATATTAATGAATGTTACAAAGCTTATGAACTTGGCGAAGTCCATTTACATAATAGAATTGCTCTTCCTGGAAGAGAAATGAAGAGAAAATCTTTTACTGAAGAAATGAACAATTCTTACTTAATTACAACCGTTGGTAAAGTTATCTTTAACTTCGCTTTCCCAAGTGACTTCCCATATATTAACGATGTGAGTAGCGAAAACTTAAAAGGCAATAAAATAGAATTTTTCGTTCCAAAAGGCACAAATATTCCTGAATATATTGCTTCAATGAAAACAAAAGAACCAATTGGTAAAAAACAAATTACTTCAATTATTAATGAAGTGTATCAAGTTTATGGCACAACAAAAACCTCAGCCGTTCTTGATAAAATCAAAGACCAAGGTTATAAATATTCAACAATTAGTGGCTTAACTGTCGCAATTAGTGATATTTATGTTGTTGGCGATAAAGAAGAACTCATCAAAAAAGGCGATGAAGTTGTCGCTCGTATTGAAAAATTATACGATAAAGGCTTCTTAACTGATGCTGAGCGTCACGCAAAAGTTGTCGACGTTTGGAACCAAGTCAATGGAAAAGTTGCAGATGATGTTCAAGACGCATTATCAAAAGATAGAAGAAATCCACTCTTTATTATGTGGAATTCTGGTGCTAGAGGTAGTAAATCTAACTTCGCTCAACTTATGGGTATGAGAGGTCTTATGGCTTCAACTAGTGGTGAAACTATCGAACTTCCTGTTAAATCTTGTTTCCGTGAAGGTCTTAACGTCGCTGAATTCTTCACTGGTACACACGGTGCTAGAAAAGGTGGTGCTGATACCGCTTTAAAAACAGCTGACTCAGGTTATTTAACTCGTAGACTTGTTGATGTCTCTCAAGACGTTATTGTTAGAGAAGAAGATTGCCACACAGACCATGGAACAATCGTTAAAGATATCGTTAATACCGCTCAAAATCAAGTCATTGTCTCTTTAGAAGATAGACTTATTGGTAGATATTCTTGTCACGATGTCATTCACCCAGAAACTGGTGAAGTTATCGTTAAAGGTAACACCATGATTGATGAAAAACTTGCAAAAGAAATCGTTAATGCAGGTATTAAAGAAGTTGAA
>CALVRY010000002.1 GCA_944358755.1 uncultured Bacilli bacterium | reverse complement strand
AAACCATTTAAAATCAATTTTCTTGTTTTAGTTACACTAAATTCTCTCAATTACTTAATAGCGGTTTCTACTATTAATTCGAAGAGCATAAATTCGACGCCAAGCACATCTATTGTAAAAAGTTTTCACGTAGAAACTTTTAAAACCGATAATAATCGTATTTTTAGAAATTTTATTAATTTTTTAAAATAAATTTTCAGATTTTCACGTGAAAGTTTTACAGCTTTTATGTCTACTTGCTAATTAAAGTGGTTTATCTTAAATCACTCTTTATTAAAATTAATCGTTCTTTAATTGGTACAATCCTAAACACGTTATATCACTTGGCTATCATCCATATAGCGTACATAAGATTAATTTAAAGTTTTTGCGAGCAATTTTAATATAAGTAATTTATTAAAATAATTCTATTTTTTATTTGCAAGTTACATACGCCTTTAAGTCATAAAAAACCTCCTTCATATAGTACAAAGGAGGTCAGTTCGAAAAAAGTTAAAAAAATTTCAACTTTTTTTAAAAATTTTCTTCTAGGAAAAATAATTCGCTACATTTTTCCTAACTCTGAAACAAAAAATTATGAAAAATAAGTTATTTTTTGTGAGTAAGTGTTAAAGTAGTTAAAAACTTAATTATTAAAGTAAATTTTGAATTCAGTGCCTTCCATAATTCTGGAATTTACTTCTATTTTAAACCCATAATTTAAACAAATGTGTTTAACGATAGCTAAACCAAGCCCTGTGCCGCCTTTTTCTCGACTTCGACCTTTATCTACACGATAAAATCTTTCAAAGATTCTGTTGATATCTTTTGAGTCAATTCCGATTCCAGTATCTTTTATACTTAAATATTCTTTTGTTAATCTAATTTTGATTTCGCCACTCTCTTTATTATATTTAATGGCGTTACTTAAAATATTTCTCACCAAACGATCAAAATCTTTTGGAATCATTTTTAAAGTTAAATCAGTCAGTATAACTTTGCATTTAATTTTGTGCTCGTTTATTAAATAATCAAAAGAAGAAACGATATCTTTAATTGCGCTTTTTACATCAATCTCAACTTTTTTCTCATTAGACATATTGTATTCAAGAGAAGAAAGAGCAAGCATATCTTCGATTACACTTTCCATTCTTTTGCTTTCTTTAATAACTGCTTCTCTTGCTCTTTGAATTTCGTTTGGTTCATCAATAAGTCCGTTTTGTAACATCTCTTCATAACCAATAATCGTTGTAAGAGGTGTTTTGAGTTCGTGCGATGCGTTTTGGAAAAACTCTCTTCTAATTCTTTCATTTAATCTTTCTTGAGTAACATTAAAAAAGATTATTCCAATTCCACTTTTAGCACTTTTTTCAAGCCATCTTAAATCAATTTTTGTTAATAAAAAGCGATAAATTGCTCCATTAATTTCTTTATCAAAACCACTTGAATTATATCGAAAAGCCTGCAAAACCCCATTATTTAGTTCATCACCGAGAGCTAATACATGATAATTTTGATTTAAAACATTTTCTCTTTTTAAATTCAATTTTGTAAGTGCAAACTTATTAATTAAGGCACATTTATTGTCTCCATCAATAACAATAAACCCTTCTTCAATTGCATCTAAAATATATTCTGTTTTAACTTTTTCTGACTTAAGTTTTTCGATTTGTTCTTTGATAACATTACTTGTTTGCGCTAAAGTTCGATTAATAATTTTATATCCATCATCACTTGATAAATCATAATTTAACCCAGCAATTTCTTCAAGCGACTCAACGTTTTCTTTTAATCTAGAAACTGTTTTCTTATAAATTCGATATTTTATAAATCCATAAACAAGAACAACTCCAACAATCACAACACTTCCATAAATTAAAATATCAAAAGAAGTTTTTTCAATATTGGAACGAGGCAAACCTACTCTAATAAATCCATTATTTAACTCTTGAACATAATATAAAACACTATAACCAAGCGTTATTGAATCTTTGTAATAATAAGAATTTAAATTATTTTCTAGCTCACTTAATCTATCTTCTTGTGCCGGCTCAATTTCATCATTATTTATTTCGAGTAATACTTCTGCTTTTTCATCAAAAACTGTAATTCTTAAATCATGAACATTAGAATAACTATTTTTTATCGAATCAAAAGACTCATTTTCATTAATTGATAAACTAACTTCATTAGCGTAAGCTTTTAAATCATTTCTTGCTTCAGTGTTTGAAAGTGAAAAAGAGGTCGAAAAAGAAACAATTAATAAAATAAAAGTTAGAAAAAAGACAAATAAAACATCAAATAAAACGTTCTTTTTATTCATTTTTCATGCGATATCCAATTCCGTAAATTGTTTGAATAAGATCGCTATTTTCCTTTCCAATCTTTCGACGAATTTCTTTGATATGCATATCTAAAATTCTTGTTTCATAGCTCACATCATTTCCCCAGATTACATTAAAAAATTCATCTCGAGAAATTGGTTCACCTTTTCTTTTAAATAAAAGTCTAAATATCTTAAGTTCGCTCGTTGTAAAAGGAATTACATTTTCATCTAAAAGAAAATAATTATTGACTGGATCAAAAGTAATATTTCTAATTTTGTAATTTTCTTTTTTGATTTTTCTTCTTGCACGAGCGTTTACTCGACTAATTAGCTCTAAAACATCAAAAGGTTTTGCAATATAATCATCGGCACCAAGATCGAGCCCATCAATTTTATTGATGGTTCGATTTTTGGCACTAACAATAATTATTTGAATCGCATCATTTGTTTCATCACTTCTTATCGCTTTTAATATATCTTCCCCGCTTGCATCTGGAAGCATGAGATCAAGAAGAATCATGTCTGGTTTTTCTTTTTCAAATGCTTGACAAAATCCAGCATAAGTTGCGAAAGTTTTTATCTCATAACCTTGTTTTGAAAGCGCTAAAGAAATAATATGTGCAATATTTGAATCGTCTTCTAAAGAATAAATTAAATAAGACTTACTCATACCCATTTATATTATCACTTTATCCTTATAATAACCATTTTGAATGTAAACTGCCCATTCAGCAATGTTGCTTGCGTGATCTGCAATTCTTTCAACATATTTCACTAAAAGAGTTGTATAAATTACATAAGCATCATTTAAGGCATAATTTTCTTTAGAAACTGGAATTTCTTTTAAAAGATCAAGATATAAAGCATCAACAATGTCATCTCTTTTAATGACATCTTTTGCAAGTTCACTATCTCCAGTCGCAAGAGATTTATAAGCATCATTTACCATTGATAATGCAACATTGATAATTTTTTCAACATTTGGAGAGCGATAAGCTTCTTTTGCTTTATATAAATTCTTACTAACCCAAGCGATGTCTTCTGCGTGATCTCCAAGTCTTTCAATATCTTCTACAAGTTTAAAATAACCCGTTACTTTGCGCAAATCGCTTGCAAAAGGCCTCTCTTTCAAAATAACTAAAAGACAATCTTCTTCGATTTGCCTTCAAGTCTATCGATAATATCATCATTTATCATCTCATCTTTTTTGTTTGCTTCATTATTATAATAAGAAAAAGCATTGTTTAAATAAGAGATGGTTGTTTCAAACATCTTTAAAAGATTTTCACTAATTAAATTAATTTTTTCACGAATTTCCATTAACCAAATCTCCCCGTAATATAATCTTCGCTACGTTTATCTCTTGGATGAGCGAAGAATTCTTCAGTTTCATTAAACTCAACAAGTTCACCAAGCATAAAGAATGCAGTATAATCGCTAATTCTAGCCGCTTGTTGCATGTTGTGCGTAACTATAATAATAGTATATTTTTTCTTAAGTTCTTTAATCAACTCTTCAATTTTTAAAGTTGCAATTGGATCAAGTGCACTAGTTGGCTCATCCATTAAAATAACATCAGGAGACATTGCAATTGTACGAGCAATACAAAGTCTTTGTTGTTGTCCGCCACTTAAAGAAAGTCCACTTGCATCAAGTCTATCGCTAACTTCATCATAAAGGGCACTATCTTTTAATGATTGTTCAACAATTTTATTTAAAGTATCTTTGTTTTTAATTCCTTGGCAACGTGGTCCATAGCAAATATTGTTTCTAATCGACATCGGAAAAGGATTTGGTTGTTGGAAGACCATGCCAACTTTTGTTCTTAAATAGATTGTGTTGATTTCATTAATGTCTTGGCCCATATACTTTATATCACCAGTAACTTTACATCCATCAATTAAATCATTCATCCTATCAAAGCAACGAAGTAAAGTAGATTTTCCACATCCAGAAGGCCCAATAAATGCTGTAACTTTATTTTTTAAAATATCAATATTGATGTTTTTTAATGAATGTTTTTCACCATAATCATAATAAAGATCAACATTCCTACAAGAAAATGCAATATTTTCAGGATTTTTGAACTCTTCTTTATCAAGTAAAGTATTAGCAGAATTATCTACTTTTTGCTCTACATTTGTTTGTTCATTTTCAAATTCAATCATTCTTATTGAGCTCCTTTAAATCTATTTAATCTAAGTGAAATTAATTTAACGAGAAGGGAAAGCACTAAAACAACTATTAAAATAATTATTGCAATGGCACAAGCTGCCGCATATCGAGGTGCTTCTCCTCCTAAAATTACATAAATATGAACTGCAAGCGAGGCATATCCTGAAGAAAGGGATGCTGTATTTCCAATCATCGAACCCATAGCAAAGACAAGTGCTGCTGATTCGCCAATAATTCTACCAATTGAAAGTAAGGTAGAAGTTAAAATTCCTGGCATTGCATTTGGCAAAACAACTTTAAACGTTGTTTGAGTTCTACTTGCACCAAGCGCAAGAGAAGCTTGCGTTAAACTCTTTGGAATAACATTAATTGATTCTTCGGTTGTTTTAACAATTGTTGGTAAAAGCATTAACGCCATCGTAAGCGAACCTGTAAAAATATTTCCACCAGTCAATCCTGAAATGGAATTAACAAAAGGAATAAAAATAACGGCGCCAGCAAGACCGAAAATAATTGAAGGAATTCCACTTGTAACATCAATTAAAGTTCTAATTCCCTTGGTAATTGGCCCATTTTTTGCATAAACTCCAAGATAAATTGCTGCTCCAATTCCAAGTGGCAAAGAAAATAAAAGCGAAAAACCAATCAACATTAAAGTTGTAAGTAAAGATCCTTTAATACCTTCACCTTTTGTCATAAAATTAGCGCCCAAAATATAATTTGATTGCTCAAGTTCCTGGCACATTTCTTCCGCAGTTAATTCTGATCCATTTAATTGCGAAAAATCTGCTCCAGTTTTACTAACTGAAAGATAGTTGCAATAAAAATTATCACTTATTTCAACTGCTTCTCCATCTTTATTTACAAAATCATTAAAAGGGGATCCATCTTCAATATGAACAACATAAACTATATTGTTTTGCATATTGTCGACGCCGTTTTCAAGTGCAACGCCCCATTTTTCTGAGAAAATCTCAGCATTTGTTGTATTTTCAAAAGTTAAATCGCCAGCTTCAAAATAATTTTTTTCACCTGTATAAAGGGTTAATGATTCTTTTGTGTAATCAGAAGTGATAAATTCCCAGGTCAATGTGCTAGATCCAGTTGTAAAAATATAAACAACCATCCAAATTAACATCGCAACTGTAAAAAGACCAAAACACACAGTTCCAACATTTATTCCGCCATCTTTAAGTTTTCTAGCAATATAATGTCTTTTTTGTTTTGAATTCATCGATTTAAAAGATTTATCAACTTTAAAAAAGTTAATAAAGTTTTTAAAAGATTTTTTAAAGCCTAAACCAATATCGACAAAGGTTTCTTTAGTACTATTTACTATCTTTTTTAAATTTGTCATTGAAATAAGTCCTTATAAAAGCGATGTCGCTGGAAAAGAATTTCCCAATTTTCTTGATTACACTTGTACTGTTTTTAGTTTTGATAACGTCCATCTTATTTTTAACAACATTTAAAATCGATGTAATCATTAAAATAACCAAAATTAAAACAATACCTAAAGAAAATCTTACGTCGTATCCTATGCCACTTGCTTCACCAATTCCACTAAGCATGGCACTAGTTAAGGTCATACCAGGATTTAATGGATTATAAAATCCAAGACCATTTGCGTTATTTCCAATAACCATTTGAACAGCAGTTGCTTCACCAAGAGCACGGCCTACTCCTAAAATTATCCCCGCAAAAATACCACTTTTTGCAGAAAATAATACTATTTTTAAATTTGTTTGTGCATTACTTGCACCAAGCGCAATCGAGGCATTAATCATACTTTTATCAACCGCTTCAATTGCGTTTATTGAAACCATCGTGATGGTTGGAATTGACATTAAAGCAAGGACAAGCGAAGCTGATAAAATCGAATTACCTGCAAAAGTTTGAACAGGCGCCATTTGGATAATTGGACAAATAACACCCATACCAAAAATACCATAAATAACTGATGGAATTGATGATAATAGTTCAACACAAGTTTTAATAACTGGTTTTGCTCTTTTTGGAGCCATTCTTACGATAAATAAAGCCGTAAAAATTGAGACAGGGATACTAATTATTAACGATAAAAGTGTTGTATAAAGTGTCGTTAAAAGAAGGAAGCCCATTCCTCCATTCCCATCATATAGCCAACGTGTATTTGTAAAAAATAATCCAATATTTTGTTGAACAACTTCGCCTTCAACAAGTGAATAATTTTTTACAAATGGCTCGATACCTTTTTCTAAGATAAATATAACAATAAAGATGACAAAACTTGCGCAAATAATAGCAATAAAGAGGAAGATTAACTTCACTATTCGATCAGTTAATTCCTTCCTCTTAAATTTTTTATCTTCTTGAACTATATTATCTTTATTAAGTTCCTCTAACATAGCCTTTCAAACAACTATTTAATCGCTTCAATGAAAGCAGACCAAGTTTTAACTTCGCCTTTATAAGCTTTTGCTAAAATATCGGCTGTAACATTTTCAACTGCTGTATTTTTGACATTAACAATTGGGACAACAGCATCTTTACAGATAGCACCATTTGTATTGTTTGTATTTAACGAAGCTTTTTCTTCAGCGTTGATTTCTCTTGATAAGAAACCAATATCACCATAAATTTCAGCGCCTTCACCACTTGCTGTAACACCTTTTACAGCATCGCCAGAACCGCTTTGATTTGGTGAAACTTTACAACCAGTTAATTCTTCAAATGAAGCAGCTAAACCACCAAGAACTTTTTCAACAGAAGTTGAACCGCAAGCTCTTAATTCAACACCATCAATATCAAGTCCTGGGAATTTTTCTGCAGCAATTTCAGACCATTTTTTAGCTGTGATAACGTTCTTTGTTAAAATACCACCTTGAGCTGCAATTGCTTGTAAACCTTCTGAAGATTCTGTCATAAAGACTTCAAAAGCTTCTTTAGCTTTAGCTTTTTTTGCATCTGTATAAAGAGCTGAATCTCTTACAACATAGTTGAAATTTCTTTGTAAACCATAAGTTCCATCAACAACTGTTTCATTTGATGCTTCAACACCATTGAATTTTAAACCTTTAATTGTTGAAACTGTATCAAGTGAATCTAATGAGCAATAACCTAAAGCGTATTGATCACTACCAACAGCGCTCATGATTGCACCATTACTAGATTGAGCAGAAACTGTTACACCTTTATTCCATTTATCATCTTTTTTGACATCACCATATCCAATACCTTCAAAGAAACATTCTCTTGTTCCGCTGCCAGATTCTCTTGAATAAAGTGAAATATTTTTAGATGTATCAAAAGTATCATCGTTGTTATTGTTGTTATTGTTTCCACCATTATTTCCGCCTGGATTATCTGGAGTTGGGTTTGGTGTATCGCCACCACAAGATACGACTGTTGCTCCAATAATTCCTGTTAGAGCTAAACTGCAAAGTAATAAAATCTTTTTCATTTTCTTCTCCTCTTTACGCCAATAACTATAAAGATTCGAAAAATGTAAAAATATCATAGAATTGTAAAAGATTGTAAAGAAAATGTAAAATTACAAAATTTTAAAGAAAACCTTAGGAAAATGCAAAAAAGCACAGAAAAAATGCAAATTCCCTAGAAAAAACATCATTTTTCTGGGAAAAACAACAAAAAATCCTCGGAAAAATGTATTTTTTCTAGGGAATTTTGCAAAAAAACGCTTTTTGATTTTATTTAATATTCAATTCTTTAATATGTTTAATTAAGCCTTCTCTAAATTCTTCTCTTGATAAACCTACATCAATAATTGCTTCAAGATATCCTAATTTATCTCCACAATCGTAACGTTTACCTTCAAAATCATAGTAATATACATCTTCTTTTTTCATTATTTCAGCAATTGCGTCAGTTAATTGAATTTCACCACCAGCTCCACGAGGTGTATTTTCAAGTTCATCAAAAATTCTTGCGTTGAAAACCCATTTGCCTAAACTTGCTAAATCACTTGGTGCTTCATCCAATTTAGGTTTTTCAACAATACCACTAAGTTGATATAATCGATCTCCAAGTTGCTTTTGAACTTTCATCGCACCATATTTAACAATATTTTCGTGTGCTACTTTTTGCCCGCCAACAACTGTTTTCCCACCAATTTTTTCAAAAACTTCAACTAATTGTTTAACAGGTGAGTCACCTTTATATGTACAAATATCATCGCCGCAGCAAACAACAAAATTATCATCTTTTACAACTGATTTTGCTTGTAAAACAGCATGTCCTAAACCTAATTGCTCATGTTGAACAACAAAGTGATAATTCGCTTTTGTTCCAATATGATGAATTATCTTAGCAAAATTATCTTTACCATGTTCAATTAAATCTTTTTCATATTCTTCATCTAAAGAATAATATTTTCTAATGTCATCTTTACCTTCAGAAACAATAAAAACAATATCTGTTATACCTGCTTCTAAACATTCTTCAACAATATAATCGAGTGTTGGACGATCAACAATAGGGCACATTTCTTTTGCTACACCTTTAGTGATAGGTAAAAAACGTGTTCCCTTACCTGCGCAAGGGATAACCGCATACTTAACTTTCATATAATTAATTCCTCTTTTTAATAACTAAATTATAAATCTAATAATTTATGAAAGCAAAATAAGGATAGTTCCGGCACTTATTCCTTCCTTTTTTCTTAATATATTTATAACTTTTTTTCGCACTTAAAAAGCCACAACCGGAGTTGTGGCAAAAATTTCAAAGTCTAAAAGTTAATTAATAATTTGTTGCGTTAACTTCGAAGAAGCTTTGTGGATGAGCACAGCATGGGCAAACTTTTGGTGCTTCTTTTCCAACATAAATATATCCACAATTTCTGCATTTCCAAATTGTAATGCCTGTATCTTTTTTGAAAACCTCGCAAAGCTCAACATTTTTTAATAATTTGTTGTATCTTTCTTCGTGTTTTGCTTCGACATCTGCAACTAATCTAAATTTAATAGCAAGTTCTTTGAAACCTTCTTTTTCTGCAACTTCAGCGAATTCTTTATACATTGTTGTCCATTCATAGTTTTCGCCTTCAGCTGCAGCTTTTAAGTTGGCTGCTGTATCGCCAATTCCTTCAAGTTCTTTGAACCACAATTTTGCGTGTTCTTTTTCGTTATCTGCTGTTTCTAAGAAAATTGCAGCGATTTGTTCATAACCTTCTTTTTTAGCGACACTTGCAAAATATGTATATTTATTTCTTGCTTGTGATTCGCCAGCGAATGCTGTTTGTAAATTCTTTTCGGTTTGTGTTCCTGCGTATTTATTTGCCATATCCTTTATTCTCCTTTAATTAATTATTCACTTTCTTTTACTTCTTGTAAATCATCTCCTGATGCACCACATACTGGGCAAACTGGATTTTCTTCATCGCTTTCAAATTCGATGCCGCAAACTAAGCATAAATATTTCTTCATAATTCCTCCTTAATGCTTATATAACTAATTGCTATTGCAATTTAATTAATGATGTTTAAAACAATCTTTACATAACCCATAATAGAGCGTTTCCGAACTACGAATTAAATTTCCATCAATAATTTTAACTTCAAATTCGGCATTTTCTTTAGGGATATCAAGAATTTTATGACATCTAGAACAAACGAAGTGATCGTGTCGAGGTTGATCAAACATTTCATAAAAATCTTGACCATATTTTGTCGCAACTTTTCTTACAATGTTTTGTTTCTCTAAAGATTCAAGCGAGCGATAAATTGTTGAAAGAGCCATACTAACGCCATTTTCATCAAGCTCATCGGCAATTTCATTAATTGTTGAATGGCCTAATGACTTTATTGCTTCTACTATGTATTTTCTTTGAGAAGTTATCCTATACATTTTTCACCTCTCTATTATTATAACGGAAGAAGCAAATTAAAACAAAGGTATTTGCAAATTTTTTGCAATAAGATTATTTGGCTTGTTTAATTGAAAGACCAATTCTCTTACTGATAGGATCAACCGAGATAACTTTGACTTTAACAATATCGTTGATTGATAAAACTTCACTTGGATGACGAATATATTTATTAGCGATTTCACTAATATGCACTAAGCCATCTTGGTGAACATTAATATCAACAAAAGCTCCAAAATCCGCAATATTTCTAACAGTGCCTGTTAAAATCATCCCTACTTTTAAATCCTCGATTGATTTTACGTTATTGTCAAGTTCAACAATTTTAACATCATCTCTGATGTCTCTTCCTGGTTTTTCGAGTTCTTTAATAATGTCATCAAGAGTAAGTTCGCCAACTCCACTCTTTTCAAGATATTTATCTTTATTAAACAATGATAATTTTAATTTTAAAGTTCCTTCATCATCATTTTTTAAGTCAATTTTTGCTTCTTTTAAGATTTCTTTTGCAAATTGGTAGCTTTCTGGGTGAACACCAGTGTTATCAAGTGGTTCATCTCCATCTACAATACGCAAGAAACCAGCGCATTGTTCATAAGCTTTTTCGCCAAGTTTAGGCACTTTTTTAAGTTCTTCTCTATTTTTAAATTCACCATGTTCTTCACGATAGTTATAAATATTTTGTGCAATTGTTTTGTTAATTCCGGAAACATATTTTAAAAGTGAAACGCTTGCTGTATTTAAATTAACACCAACAGTATTAACACAATCTTCAACAACCCCACCTAAAACTTCTCCAAGCCTTTTTTGATCGAGATCATGTTGATATTGACCAACTCCAATTGCTTTAGGATCAATTTTAACAAGTTCACTTAATGGATCCATGAGTCTTCTCGCAAGAGAAATTGCACTTCTTTTTTCAACAGGTAATTCAGGAAATTCTTCTTCACCAAGTTTAGAAGCACTATAAACACTAGCGCCACTTTCATTAACAATATAAACCTTCATCGGAAGATTATTTTCTTTAATTAATTCAGATAAAACCGCTTCGCTTTCCCTACTCGCTGTTCCGTTACCTAAAGCGATGTAATCAATATGATGCGATTTTAAAACATTAAGTAATTTTCTTTTTGATATCTCGACTTGTTCTTTTGAATTAGCAGTGATGTAGCTAACATCAATTACTTTTTTATTTGGGTTTCCAAGTTTATCGATGAGAGCATATTTACAACCTGTTCTAAATCCAGGGTCAAAGCCTAAAATATCTTTATTTTTTAGAGGTGGATACATCAATAAACTCTTTAAGTTTTTCTTAAAGACACCAAATGATTGTTCGCTAGCTTTATCAAAGAGGTCGCTTCTAATCTCGTTTTCAACGCTTGGTTTAATTAATCTTTTTAAAGAATCATTGATAATTTCTGTATAAATATCGAAAAATTTAGCTTTTTTATTATATCTTTTTCTAATAAATGTGATGATTTCCTCATCATCATAAACTAAAGCAACTTTTAGGCACTTTTCGTTTTCGCCTCTATTAATCGCAAGGTATCTATGAGGTTTAATTGCCGAAACTGGTTCTTGATAATCGGCATAAATCTTGTAAGTATCTCTCTCATCTTTTTTTACTTCTTTAGAAGAAATGCTGCCTTTTTTCTCAATTAAATCCTTCATGAATTTTCTGATTAAAGGATCATCGCTAATAACTTCAGAAACTATATCTTTTGCCCCATTAATTGCATCTTCAACTGAAAGGACTTTCTTTTCTTCATTAATATATTTTTTAGCTTCTTCGTTTAAATCTTTGGTTACATCTTCCTCTAAGATAATTTTTGCAAGAGGTTCTAATCCTTTTTCTTTAGCGATGCTGCCTCTTGTTTTCTTTTTTGGTTTATAAGGACGATATAAATCCTCAAGTTCAGCTAATGTTTTAACATTTTCAATTTGTTTTTTAAGTTCGTCAGTAAGTTTACCTTGTTCCTCGATTGACTTTAAAACTGTATTAATTCTTTCATCTAAATTTCTTAAATAATTTAAACGATCAAATAAATTTCTAAGTTCAGCATCATCTAAATTGCCAGTTACATCTTTTCTATATCGAGCAATAAAAGGGATTGTATTTCCTTCATCAATAAGTTTTACTGCTGCACTAACTTTCTTTTCTTCTAAATTAAGTTCATCACATAATCTTTTAATAATATCCATAAACTACCTCTTTTCTATATTTTACTAAAAAATAATTGGGTTTTGCAGGGTTTTTAAATATTTTCAATATTTTTTTGACTAATTTTTATTCCATCTGTATGGAAAGAATTTGTTGCATCCATAACATAAGGGAAGTCGCTCATTGAATAATTGTTGAGTTTAAATTCAATAAGTTTATCAATGATTTCAACCTGTGTTTCATAATCATTTCTGACTGTGCCATACATTTCGTGATTAAGCACTGCTTCATATCCAACACTAGTTTCATCAACACCAATAATTGGAAAATAATTTTCATAAAGTGGAATTTTAGGATTATAATCCTCTTGCTCTTTTAAATAATCGATTGCGCCAAGTGCCATATCATCATTATTAGAAATTATTAAATCTATATCATCTTTATAAAATTCATAAATTTCACCTAAATAGTCGTGAGCAGTTAATCTATTCCAATCGCAAAATCTTGTATCTAAAACGTTCACTTCATAGCCTAAATTTGTTAATCCACTTATTGAATATTCACTTCTATTTTCTGTATCTTGGTGCCCTTGTTCACCTTTAATCAAAATAAGGTCCAAAATTCCATTTTGATTTCGGTCATAATTTACTTTAAAATTTTCAAAACTTACAAAATATTCATTAGCTAGTTCGGCTTGTAATGAGCCATCAGATTCAGGTTTAGCACCAACATAAAAAGCATTGTTTGTATTAGCTAAATCTTCTTCTAAAGGTTCTCTATTTAAAAAGATAATAGGTTTATTTACAGTTTCAGCTTTTTCTACAATCGTTTTTGCAGCTAATCTATCAACTAAATTTATTAATAAAAATCTACTATTTTCATTATTGATTTCGCTGACAATTTGATCGTTTTGATAGCTTTGACTCGCTTCCCCATCAAAAACTTGTATATAATATTTATCTCTTAAAATTGTTTGTATTTGATTTGAATAGCTCGACATAAATGTATCTTCAAAAGTGTAAATAAATAGTGAAATGTGCCAATTGTTTGCACCACAAGAAATCACTCCAAGAGATGAAAAAATACATAAAAAATTTAAAAAAGTACTAATTTTTTTATTTTTTCTCATGTTTTTTTGCCTCCTCCTTAGGAATAATAATTCTTATAATTGTGCCTTCATCAATAATACTATTAATAATTAAATCAGCACTATCGCCATAATAAATTTTAACTCTTTGATAAACGTTTTTAAGTCCTACTCCTTCATGAATCGAATCATCTTTAAAACTTTGATAAATGGTTTTAAGTCTTTCTTCGCTTATGCCATATCCGTTGTCTTTGACTTCAAAAATAATATTTTTCTCATCTTGATAAACGTTAATATCAATTCTTCCATCATTTTCATCGTCGTTAAGTCCATGTTCAATTGCGTTTTCAACAAGTGGTTGAAGAATAAGTTTTAAGCACGAATATTGATATAAATCTTGATCAACATTTATATAGTAAGAAAAATGTTCACCAAATCTTATTTTTTGAATAAGAAGATAGTTTCTAACGTGTTCAATTTCGTCCTTTAAAGGAATAATTGTTCTACCTTTAGAAATTGAAATTCGGAAAAATTTAGAAAGTGCCACTATCATTTCTTCCGCTTTTTGGTTTTCGCCTTTATCGATCATATAAATAATCGAATCTAAGGTATTATAAAGAAAATGTGGATTGATTTGATTTTGGAGAGCTTTGAGTTCGCTTTTCCTTTGATTTTCTTGTTCTTGAACAATTTTTTCTGCAAGATCACGAATTCTCTTCATCATCTCGTTATATGTATCTTCAAGTTGAACAATTTCTTTGTTTCCTTTTCTATATACTTTTTTCTTCTCTTCATAATTTAAGTCTCTAACTTTGTTCATTTCACTTTGAAGTCTATATAAAGGATAAGTAACCTGTTTAACAATCATATAAATAATCCACACATAAATTATTGAAAGAACAAAAGTAACTATCGCAACAATTGTAATAAAACTATAAAACACTGAATAAATTTGTGAATTGTTTGTAAAAACAGCAACTTTCCATCCAGTATTAGAGATTGTGGAAACATATAAATTAAATGATTGACCATTTATTTGGGTAGTCGACGTGCCTAAAATTAAATCTCTAGTTGCATTTAAATCTTCTACAACAAAATTAGGCGCGGAAGAATAAACTACCTCATAATCTCGGTCAAAAATAACAATGTGGCCATTTTCGCCTAAATCACTTTGATAAATTAAACGAACAATTTTCGTAAAATCAAATTCAATTAAAGCGACTCCTTCACTAGCTTCACGATTAAAACCAACGCAGCGCGATAAAGTAAAAGCATATCGATTATCTTTATAACCAACTGCACTAAAAATATTAATTAAAGGTTCATCGATTGCGTTTTGAAAAGACTCATCGTTTGATTTACCATCATCAACATAATTAGTATTTCCAACAATCAAATTTCCACTTTCATCATAAAGTGAGATAGAAATAATTTCGCTTTTCATTGCCAAAACATCATCAAAATATTGGCGAACTGTAGGCTTATTGTTCAAAACATCAACATTATCTATTTTATCTTGTATAGCATTTGAAACATCGATTGCACTATCAAAATAAAGTTCGTAGTTTGATACAACTTGCTTAGAAGTATTAATGATTTGATTATTAATTATTTTTTGATTAGAGGTCGAATATAAGACTGAAGCCGTTGCAACAATACAACCTAAAAACACAAAGAAACATATGATTGTGTAAGTTGTAAGTTTAAATCTAATTGAAAAATTGTGCTTCATTTTTTTCTATATTCTTGAGGAGAAATTCCTGTGTTTTTCTTAAAACAGTGCGAAAAATAGTATGGGTCATCATAGCCAACTTCGTTAGCTATAGATAATAGTTTCATGTCAGTATCCAAGAGTAAAGCCTTGGCTTTTTCCATTCTAACATCAGTTAAATATTTAGTGAAAGTTGTGTTATTGCGTTTAAGAATTAAGCTAACATAACTCACTGAATAGCCAAGCTCTTTGGCAACATCTTCTAAAGATAATAAAGAGTTGGCGTAGTTATTGTTGATAAAATTAATAATTTGACGATATGAAGAATCAACCCCGCTTTGTCTACTATTTTTATTAATTCGATCAATATTGTTCACCAAATCATCAATAAACGCATAAAGCTGCTCGTTGCTTTTGATTTTGTAAGAATTTTCGACAATTGCTTCATAAGTCATGTATTCTTGGAAAAGAGATTGTAAAGAGACACATGCTTTTAATAAAGAATCAATTAAATTATTTAAAATAAATAAGTAAGTTTCTTTAAAATTATCGGCTGTGATAGTATTTAAAAGTTTATTAATTCTATCTTTTGCGGTTTGTAAATCACCATATAAAACTTCATAAGTGATATTTTTGAATTCATTTTCATCAACTTTTCCAGTTGTTGTTTTGTTTTTACTAATATCGCCAAAGAAAATAATAATATTAGACCCAATAACTGTTCTATATTCAAGCGTTCTTAAAGCATGACGATATAACTCTCTATAACTCTTATGTTCAGTATCTTCTTTTGTTTCACTTAATCCAATGGACATTTCGACTTTACATGCTCTTTTTATTTTCGCTAAAACTCTGCCTAGTCTTTCTTGTAAAGCTTCTTTTTCAATTTGTGATTTAGAAAGAATAAAAAGCCCAAACTCCGAAGAGTTATCAAAAAGAACAGTTGAAATTTCACTTTCAGAAAATTCATCTTGAATATATTTTTCTAAGTGAAAATTTACTAGTTCCATCTTATCATAAGATATTTGAGTAATTTGATCATCGAAATCAATTGCTGCTAAAATTGTGTATTTATAATCAAGATTAATCCCGTCCGCAATGAGTTTTTCTTTAAAGTTATCTGGTATATCTTTTAAAGTAATTAATTTAGAAAGATCCGAGTTTTGCATTAATTTTAAACCACTACTAGCTCTTTTTTTTAGATCTTCAATGTCGTTGTCAACGCTATTTTTCTTATCTAATTCTATTTTTGCTTTCTTTAATGTTTCTTCTAATTCACCTAATGTAATTGGTTTAGAAATATATCCAATAACACCTAAAGATATAGCTTGCTTAGCATAATCGAAGCTATCAAAACCGCTGATAATGATAGTTTGTAAAAGCGGTAATTCTTGTTTCATTCTTTTAATGAGTTCTATGCCATCAATATAAGGCATTTTAATATCAGTAATTAAAAGATCAGGCGAAAATTGTGTTCCACCAATTAAAGCATCAAATCCATTTTCGAATTGCCCAACAACTTCAAAATCATCACTAAAATTTAAAAGTTGTTTGAAAAGTCTTTCTCTAACTGCGCTTTCATCATCAACAATAATTACTTTATACATATGCAATAATTGTATCAAAAAATGTAGTGTTTTTTTCAAAAAATAGTACTTTTTTAAATTTTTCCCCAAGATTTATACATATTTTCCGACTTTTTTTAATAAATCCATAGTTTTAAGAAAAATATATGGACTTTTTTCAATATTTTTAGGGCTTTCTTTATTTTTTCCTAGGATTTATTTAAAAATTTCGATATTTGATAAAAGATAATTTTTTGAATTTTTATTTGGTTCATCAATTACCACATCTAACATTCGCGAGAGAATCTTACCAATTTCTTTGCCTTTAAACCCTAGACTTTTTAAATCGTCTCCATTTACAGCTAAATCTTTTAGCGAAAGACAATCTTCGTTTTTCATTATTTTCAAATAATATTCTTCGATTAATTTATTGTCATTTAATCTTTTTTCTTTGTCTAAATCACTTTGCGCCATAATATCACATCTTCTAATTTCAAGAAGCAAAGGAAATAATTCTGGAGAAATTTTGTTAATAGCTCTTCTTACATATTTTTCTTTTGGCAAGATAATATCATCATGATGAGCAATCAAAAAACAAACCTCTTTAATAATTAAATTAGGAAATTTTAATGATTTTAAGTTAAGATTTGCAAGGTTTTCGCTCAAAATTGCATGTTTATAAAAATGTGCGATTCCTTTTTTGTCGTATGTTTTTGTGCCCGGTTTTCCAAAGTCATGAAAAAGAAGAGATAACCTAATTATTAAATCTTTTTTTGAAACTTTGATTGCCTCTATTGTGTGTCTTCCAACATCATAAATGTGGTGTGGATTCTCTTGTTTAGTATCAAACAAAATATCAAAATCGCTTAAAAAATATTTAGTTAATCCTAGTTCACGCGCTTCATTTAGTTTTTCGGGGTGCTCAGACATTAAAATCTTTACAAATTCATCTCTTATTCTTTCTTTAGAGATATTTTTTAATAAATATGAAAGTTCTTTCATCGCTTTTTTGGTGTTATCTTCGATTTCAAAACCTAGCTGAGCGCTAAATCTTATCGCTCTTAATATTCTTAAGCCATCTTCATTAAATCTTTTATATGGATCATCAATCGACCTGATAACTTTATTTTTTAAATCATTAAGACCATCAAAATAGTCAACTAAACCATCTTTGTCATTGTATGCGAAAGCATTAATTGTAAAATCTCTTCGTCTTAAATCTTCTTTTAATGATTTAGTGAATGTTACACTTTCTGGGTGGCGATTGTCCAAATATTCTCCATCAATTCGAAATGTAGTTACTTCATAAGATTTATGATTTATTCTGACAGTTACTGTGCCATGTTTTAAGCCGGTATCGATTGTTTTTGTAAATAACTCTTTTATCTCGTGAGGTTCTGCGTTTGTTGTAACATCAAAATCATTTGCCTCTCGACCAAGCAAAGCATCACGGACACAACCACCAACTACATAGGCTTCAAAATTAGCTTGCTGTAATGTTTTTAAAATAATTCCCACTTCTTCAGGTATATTCATTTTTAAATTATGAAACATAACTTAATTTTAAACTAATTAATTGGCAATTTCTCTTGTTCTTACTATATTCGCATATATTTGGTCTTCCAACATCAATTTATTTTTCCTAACATATACATAGTTTAGGAGTAACTATGACCAAAGAAGAATTAATCAAGAGATTTGATTTAAAACCACATATCGAAGGTGGATATTTTAAAGAACTCGATCATTCAGATATTAAATATAACGATGAACAATATCTATATTCATCTATTCTTTTCTTACTAGGTAATGGAGATATTTCTCACTTACATGTACTTGATGAAGATGAACTTTGGTATTATCAAGGTGGTGACGATTGCACAATATTTGATATTGACGAAAACTATAATGTCAAAGAAGTTAAAGTAGGAATCAATAGTAATGATGCGTTCCCACAATACTTAGTTAAGAAAGGTCATATATTTGGTTCTAAATATATTGGCAAAACTTTTACTTTAGTTGGATGTATGGTATCTCCATCCTTTTTATATAGCCATTTCAAGTTAATCAAGAAAGAAGATTTAAAAGATAAGTTAGATAAAGAAACATTGGAACAAATTGATGAAATGTTTGCTAAATAAATTTGCAAAAATACACTTCTTAACTGAATTAACACCAAAGATTTTTCGATTTCGCATAATTTTAGTACAAAAGATTTTTCATTTTCGCAACTTCATTAATTAAAAATATGATGATTATCGCGTTTTTGTAAAAATAATTGAATAAAACGATAAAGTAGTGTCAAAACCATTTTCATGAAGTGTCAAACTACCTCTCTTTATAGTAAAATATATATGTATTTTGCGAGGGTAATTATGAAAAAAATTTTATTAAAATATGATCAATTTAGTGAAGAATTATCAATGTCTCAAGCACTTAAATTCGTTTCTTATAAATTTCCTGAAATAGAGTTTTACATTGAAGGTAAACCAGAAAACGTTTCAATTTTTAAGGGCTTTAGTCAAAACATTAAAGTAATTTCTAATGAAGAAGATTCAAGCGAACATACTGACAAAGAAGAAACAGTTAAAGATCAAGGAAATTACGATGCAATAATTGACAACACTTCTAACTATAGTTTTGAAGATACAATTAGTATCTTTAAGTCTTTCAACAAGAAATTCGCTATCTTCACTAATGATAAAGATGATTTCTCTAGCTTCCTTAAATTCAATGAAAAAATTAAACAAAAATTTTTCTTGTTGGATAGCGATGTGCTTATTGATAATGATGCCTTGACCCAAAATAAAAATTTTGGCGGCACAAAAAAAATAGAGGATTGTTTCTATGATGATACAAGCCTCTATATTGTTTCAAAAAGATATTATGATTTATTTAACGCTTTCTTGCTTGCAATCTCAAACTACTTTTTAAAGAGATATCAAGAAAAAACTAATAAAACAGGTTTTGCTAAATTTGCTCAAAATCTTTTTAGATGGGGAGGCGGAGATGAAGTCGGAACTCTCTTCCAAGATTTAACTTATTATTTTTCAATTAGTTTAAAAGATGATTGTATATATTTGTTAATCAAAGAAAAATATAAAACAAACGATATCATCAAAGGTTTAAGTGTTCTTTGTTCTCTTTTAATGGGTCAATTTGACTTAGTTAATAAGTAATCCAACCACTGAAACAAACGCCAACTACTGCCGCAACTTGAACGATTGTTAAAACAATGCCTGATATTAAATAACGTCTTCCGTGCTCAATATCAGCAATCCTTACTTCGCTAAACATATAAGTAATTAGTAAAGCTGGCCCTCCAAAAAGAATACAAATAATAATTACTTGCCAATCTTTGAGTTGATTTTTCGAATTATTTCTAAGTCCTTTAACGTATCCTATGCAAGTCATATAACATGTTATAAACAAGACGATTACAATTGTCGCAAGAATTCCAACATTCATAAAATAACCTCTTAAATTTTAAAAATATATCTTAATTGTATCAAAAAAGTGGCAAATCGCCACTTTTTTATTTGCTTTATGACTATTTATTATTTCTTCTTTAAGTATTTGACGGAGTCTAAACAGACAGCTGCCATAATTAAGATACCTTTGAAGATATATTGAATATTTGGATCGTAACCTAAGAAGGTTAAACAATATGTCATACCAGTGAAGATGATTGTACCAACAACAGCACCTGATATTTTACCAATACCACCTGAGAAGGAGATGCCACCAATAACGGCTGCTGCGATAGCATCAAGTTCAGTACCGTAACCAGAGTTAGCGTTAGCACCAGCACCTTGTAATGCAGTTGCAAAGCCACCAAATCCATAAAGAATACCAGCTAAGATAAAGACGCCCATTGTTGTCCAGAAGACGGAGATGCCGCTAACGGAAGCTGCTTCAGCATTTCCACCGACTGCGTACATATTCTTACCGAATTTTGTCTTATTCCAAATGAACCATACAATTATAACAGCAATTACTGCCATAATAATGATATTTGAATAAGATTCACCTCTTAACATATTTCTGACGCTACTATCCATTGTGAATGCAGCAACGCTAGAATAGTTAATTTGCATGAGACCGAAGATTAAGAGTTGAGTTGATAATGTTGTAATGAATGGGTGCATCTTGAACTTTGCTGAGAAGAAACCAGCAATAGCTGAGAATATCGTACAAAGTAAGACTGACATCAATATTGCAACTATGACTTGAGCGCCAACAGGAGCTCCTGTAATATCAATTGTAAATCCTAATGCAGAGGTATAAATAGTCGTAGATAACAACATGTTAACGAACGATGCACCTAAACCAGTCATACGACCGATTGAGAGGTCGGTACCAGCAAGGAGAATAAGCCCAGCAACACCGAGTGTATAGAACAACTTAACTGAAGATTGACCAAGGATTTGCATGATGTTATTTGCAGTTAAGAGGTTCTTACCTTGGGTTGTAGCCATGATAATTGAGAAGAGGAAGAATAAGATAACAATAATGTAAAGAGCATTTTTGATTGCCCATGGACCTAATTTGAAGTTATAAACATAAGTTCTTGCTTTGTGTTCAATAGCTTCATCAATTCCATAGTGTGAATTTCTTGCTTTATACATGAATTCACTCTTTGATAAGAATGCATTGTATTTCTTATCTTTAACATCTTGATATACAGATTCATAATTTGATTTGATTTCATTAACATTAGAAGAATGGAAAATTCTTTCTGTCTTTAAATCTAATCTGTATGTTTCTTTAAGTTTTGCTAAAGCTTTCTTGTCATTTTGATCAACTTCTCCAAGTGCTTTAGTGTGTTTGTCTTTAATTGCTTGAAGTCTAGAAGCGTGTTCTTCTTTTTCTTTAGCGAGTTCGACAGTCTTTACTTGTTTTGCTTCAGCTAATCTCTTATCTTGAATTTCTTTAACTTCATCAAAATATTTTTTACCATCTTCCTTGCTTAAGTTTTTAGCTTCTGCAATAAGTTTGTTAACTTCTTCTTTATTTTGAAGTTTAACTTGTTTGGCTTCTTCAATTAAGTGCATATTGCTCTCAATGATTTTAGCCTTGTTTTCTTTTTCGATACGTTTATTGAGTTTAATTTCTCTATTTTCATTCTTTAACGCAATAATCTTATTTTCACCGTCTTTTCTGAGATCAGTTAACTTCGAGAGAATATCACCATACTCAGATTTGGTTTCAAATGGGTTAATTGGTATTGCGTAAGAAACGTTCTCATTTCCCATTGTTAGTCTCCTTATTATAAGTATTTAGCACACAAATTAAGAAGTTCTTCTTGGTTTGTTTCTTTTGTGTTAACAACACCAGCAACTTGATAATTTGACATTACTACAATTCTATTTGTAACACCGAGTATTTCTGGCATTTCGGAAGAAACCATGATGATACATTTACCTTGATTAGCTAATTTAATCATTAATTCGTAAATTTGGTATTTGGCCATAATATCAATACCTCTGGTTGGCTCATCCATGAGGAAAACATCAGGATTTCTCTCCATCCATTTACCGATAATAACTTTTTGTTGGTTTCCGCCACTCAAAGAAGAAATATTATCAGTTGGCCCATTACATTTAACATGCATTTGATCTATTTCGAATCTTGTTGCTTTTGAAATTAAATGGTTTGATATAATACCAAAATTTTTATACTTATCAAGATTTGTAATAGTTGTGTTATAAGAAAGATCGGCTTTTCCAAACATTCCATTAACTTTTCTTTCTTCAGTAACAAGAGCAAAGTTTTCATTCATCGCATCTTTTGAATCATTAAATAAGATTCTCTTACCTTTATAAATAATTTCACCTTCAGAAATTGTTCTCAAGCCGAACAAAGATTCAAGAAGTTCACTTCTTCCTGCACCAACAAGACCATAGATACCCAAAATCTCACCAGCTCTTGCTTCAAATGATACATTTTTAAGTCTTGGTTTATATTTAGTTCCTAAATTTTTAACTTCAAGAACCACTTCGCCTGGTTTGTTGGTCAATTCAGGGAATCTTGATTCAAGTGATCTACCAACCATAGCTTTAACAAGTTCATCTAAGTTAGTATCTTTAACTTTCTTATCAAGCGTAACTTCACCATCTCTAAGAATAACAATATCATCACAAAGTTTGAAAATTTCATCCATCTTATGAGAAATAAAGATGAAACTAATACCTTGTTCTTTTAAATTTTTAACAATTTCAAATAATTTTGCAACTTCTCTTTCGGAGAGAGAAGAGGTTGGCTCGTCAAGAATAATAACTTTTGCGTTATAAGAAACTGCTTTTGCAATTTCGACCATTTGTCTTTGAGAAACAGACATGTTTCTCATAATAGTTTTTGGGTTAACATTCATTCCTAAACTGGCGAAAAGATGTCTACATTTATCAAGCATTGCGCTTTCATTTACCATAATTCCGCCCATTGTTGGATATCTTCCAAGGAACATATTATCGAGAACATTACGATCGAGACATTGATTTAATTCTTGGTGAACCATTGCAACGCCTCTTTCTAAAGCATCTCTTGGTCCATTAAAATTAATGGAATCACCATTAAATAAAATATTACCGGAATCACGTGAATAAATACCGAAAACGCACTTCATCATTGTGCTCTTTCCAGCACCATTTTCACCCATTAAGCCTAAAATAACGCCTTTTTTAAGACGTATAGTAACATTTTTTAAAACTTTATTTTTACCAAAAGCTTTAGAGAGACCTTCAATTTCAAGAATGTATTCACTATTTTCCATTTTGTTCCTACCTGTTCATTATAGTAGAACGGGCCTAAGTCTCTTTTAGGCCCGTTCTTTAAATAGACTTATTTTAGTCGATTATAAATTTTGGAAGTAATCAACAATCATTTCACCTTGTAATTCGCCACCTTGGATAGCGTCGAATCCAACGTAATAGATGTATTCAAATCTCTTATCTGCCATATTTACTGTATCAACAGTATTATCAGCATTTGTACCTTGTCTATTCCAGAAGATAACTGGTTTCTTTAATGGATTAGCTTCTGTAGCGTTTTCTTTTTCAGCGATAGTATCTAAGTAAGTTTTTGTTGAAGTTGTCTTAACCATGTTAATGATATAAGCATCAACGTTTGTAGCTGTTTCTAAAGCTGAGAGAGCTTTTGTATCATCAGTTCCATCACCTTTTGTAACATTTAATGTGAAGTTGAATGAACTTGCATAATGTTTAAATAATGGTTCCATAGATGTTGTTAAGAATGTATCTGTTTCACTATAGAATGAAAGATAAACATTAGCTTGTTTTGTTGTGCCTTTCTTAATTGATTTTTCAGCTAAAGTTGTAATATCTGAAGCCATGAAGTCAGCGACATTATCTTTAGTGACAGCAACGTTTTGAGCTAATAATGCTTTTGAACCATCATCTTTGACAGTGATAGCTGATGTAAGTTTTCCATAACCATTCTTGCTTTCTTCTGTAAAACCTTGTTTAACAAGATCTTCATTTGAAAGCCCATCGATACCGTTTCTAGCAGCCATAAAGATAGCAGCAGCTTGAGCAGGAGCGTTTTGGTTAACTGTACCCATGACTTTACCATCTTGAATCATCTTAAGTGTGCTTTGGTTGGAGTCATAACCAAAGATTGGCATACCTTCAACCCAGTTTGAAGCTGCAGTTGCTGCTTCAGCCATACCATCATTATTAGAAATGAAGAAGTCAATATTTTGGTAAGCATTTAACCAAGACTCTGTACTTGTTGTTGCTGTTTGAGCATCCCATGTAACACCAGCAGTTGATTTTTGTTCGCCGTGAACGATTTCTTTAACTTTATATTCTTTTCCACCAATTTCAATGTGACCTTCTACTGGATCTTCTGTATTTGCATTAGAAGTTTTTGTTCCTCTTGTGAATAAAGCGTCTCTAATACCAGCTGTTCTTGCTGCAGAGTCATTGTGATCGATTTGACCAATTAATAAAGCATAGTTTAATTCGCCATCTGATAAAGCATTTTCTAATGACCATGTATTGCTTCCACCACATGATGTAGCAATAACGCCTAATAAGCCTAAAGCGGCAAATGGAATTAATTTTTTCATAATTATAAATTTATCCTCCTATTTAATTCCCTAAATAAGATATTCTCGCACGAATTACCTTATCGCATAATAATTTTAATGTAAGCGCTTTCAAATGTGTAATGTAAAATTGTCTACTTTAAATGTAAATTTCTCTATACAATTCGTGAAAAACACGAAAATTAAAACAAAATTAATTTTTTGCTTCACTATGGACTTTTTCTTGAAGGTTGAAAAACTAACCTATAATATATCTTTATTATCTAAGAGGGAAAACTTTATGGCACCAGAAATTGTACTTTCTAGAGAAGAAATTGATGAAATTATCACTAAAGTAGCTGACGAATTAAATGCAATGTATGAAAACAAGAACACAATTCCAGTCTTAATCGGAGTCTTAAAAGGCGCTTTACCTTTCATGATGGACTTAATTAAGAAATTAAAATTTGATCTTGTTATCGATTTTATTCAAGTTACAAGTTATAGTGGCACTTCATCAACCGGAGTTATTCATTTAAAGAAAGATATTACAACTGATATTAAAAATAGAGATGTAATTATCGTTGAAGATATCATTGATACAGGTTTAACACTTAATTATTTAAAACAATACATTCAACTCAATTACTCTCCAAGAGATATTAAGATTGTTTGCTTTGTTGATAAAAAACCTTTAAGAAAAGTTGATTTAAAGGCTGATGTTGTAGGTATCACAATGAATCAGGCTAAGTTCTTAGTTGGTTATGGTTTTGACTATAATGAAATTGGGAGAAACATTGGTTATGTCTTTGTTCCTTCTAAAAAACAACTTGAAGAATGGGATAAAAAGCTTAAAGAAAACTAATTTTTCTTTTCAAAAACCCTGCAGAACTCAACTATTTTTGATTTATTAGATAAAATTTCGAATATTAAGAAATATAATAAAATCAATAAATGTAGAACCACAAAAGCAACGAAAGTTGCTTTTTTCATTTCTTCATTTATTCCTAAAAGTAACAAATTAGGCACAAGCAAGAAGAAAGCGCTTAAACCTAAACTAGTCGCTTCAAATTCATATAATAATTTTCTTAAATAATCTAATGTCAAAGGCATTAAAATATTGATTGTTAATGTAAAGAGGATAATTCCAATTAAATCTTCAATAAATATAGAAGAAAGGATACAAACTAAAATTGAAATGGTTAAACAAGCTCCCTTCGGGATAAATCCGCCAATAATTTTACCTGCAAAAGATACAATTGATATTATCAAAAAGAAATAAGTTATACTAATGGATGGAGTTAATTTGCCTAAACAACCTCTAAAGAAAATACTAAAAACTACCAAAAAAATTAAAATAATATAATTAATTTTTGAAGTTTCAATTTTTCTATATTTTCTTAAAAATTCTCCAGAAATTTTATCATTTTTCCTAGGATTTTTTTCAAAATATGAAGTATAAAAAATGTATAAAAAATATAGAAAAATCCCAATTCCTAAAACCATAAATCTAATTATTTCATTTAGAAAACTAAATCCAATTCCTAAACCTAAAACACCAGGCGCAATAAAGATTCCTAACGGCACACTGCTTTCGCTTTCTTTTAATACGTCCTTACTAAACGCAACATGAAACATCGCGTTTCCTAACCCTAAAAAGACAAACGAAATATAAACAAGAGGAATAAAAGCACCTAAAATCACTAAGGGAATTGAAAGATAACAAAAATATTTTTTTGTAACTTCAAATCGATCAATTATAAGTCCTATAAATGGTTGTAATGCAAAAGCTAGAACGTTATAAAACAAGATCCAATAAAACAAATTCTCATCATTTTGATAATCAAAATAAAAAGTAGAAATTGGGAAAAAATCAACTAAAAAATGGAAAAACCCCGCAAAACCTACTTTAATTAATAAATTTTTATTTAAATCACTTTTTATTTCTTTCATTCTTATTTACTACTAAATAATAACTAATTGAGACCAAATTAACTACTAGAACAGTACTAAAAGTAAAAATTAAGCTAGTGACACTGAATAAATCATTAAAATGCATAACTAAAGAAATCAGTATTGTAAGTAGGTTTCCAATTAAAGAAAAAAGAGGAATTTTAGTATTTTTATAAAAGATAAAATAAATTGAAAATTCAAAAATACATACTCCAATTTCGATGGGTACAAAATAGTAATAAAAATTAATTTGTGAAAAACGAAAAACAATCAATATGCTGACAATTTGAGCCAAAAGATTGCTTACTAAGTTTACGCTTGTAAATAAAACTATGTCGCTACGTTTTACCTTTCTTGTAAATAAGCACATGAAAGGTACTTCTACTACTAAAGTAACTCCTAAACAATAAAGTAAATTTAAGAATTCATTCATTACTTCTCTTTATTTTTAAAATGTACAAGTAGCCAAATGATAAAACTAATTCCTGCAACAATTAAAATTGATGCAAATACAATTAGAGCTATCATTACTCCATCAGGGGGAGTGTTTGATTCGATCACAACATCAAAAATCATAAGTATTCCTTAATCTAATTTTTCAAAATTCACTGCATGATTTGAAATATGAACTTTAAAATATCTGTTCTTTTCATATTTTGCCGCTAAAAATTTATCGAATTCATCTTGGAAATCGTTTTTTATAAACGCAAGAACTGTGCCTTTAAATCCGCCACCATGGATTCTTATGGCTCCATGACTTCCAATAAATTCTGTAACGTCATCAATAATATTTTGAGGTGAATCTTTATATTCGCCTTCAACAAAAGTATTTTTAATATTTTCTTTACTTGTTTTTTGACTTGCTCTAATGCAATTCAAGAAACCTTCAAGATTATTTTCTTCAATAGCTTTTATAGCATTTCTTACATTTTCGTTTTCAATAAAGAAGTGCTTTGCCATATTTTTTTCAAGCTTTGTTGCATTTAAAGCGTCAATTTTGTTGAAAATATTTGTGTCGTCGCAATCACGTAAGAATTTTTTACCTTCTAAAAGTCCAGCAACTTTATTCATATTTGCAGGAATTGCAGCATAAAGTGGGGTTAAATTAGCGTGGTCACCTACAGATTTAATAAGATATAAAGTTAATGGGAAGTTAAATGGTAAAGTTGAAATTGTTGGATTATCAATATTTTTGAAATCAATGTAGTTAAAACTATCAAATGAAGTACCAATTTGGTCTAAGAGACCGCTTGGTTTTCCGAAGTAATTGTTTTCACTAAATTGACCGGTCTTTGCAATAACAAGTGGTGAAATTTTTCCATCATTATATAAATATGAAACAATATATCCAAATAACGATTCAATTGCAGCACTACTTGAAACACCACTTCCATCAGGGATGTCGCTTGAAATATAAGCTTCAAACCCACCAATTTTATAACCTTGTTCTTTTAATTTGAATAAAATACCTTTTGCAAGTAGGAGTGTTTTATTTTGTTCTTTTGGATCATAAGCCAAATCATTAACTGAAAATTCAAAGAAAGAATAACCTTGTGATTTAATTTTAACTTTTGTGTCGTGTTTTTTTACAAAGGCTTTAATTCTTAACGAACAATTTGCAACAAGACAAAGCCCATGATTGTGGTCGGTGTGATTTCCACAAATTTCAAATCTTCCGCCAGTATCAATATAATGTGTTGGATCTTCTTTATAAAAATAGCTGAATTCTTTTCTTAAATCTGACTTTTCCATTATAAATTTAAACCTCCAATAAATTTATCTAAACCTTTATTGCCTTTTTCTGTATCTTTAAATACGCCAGTATTTTCTAAAATATGTTTGCATGTATCTTCGATGTATTCGTTAATCTTTTTATCAATAGTTTTTTCAGAATAATCTTTTCTTAAAACCTCTATCATAGGTAAAAAATCTGCTAAATCTGGATATTTTTCAATAATTTTAGAATTATCAAGTCCTAAAGAAAGTACATCTTTAACTTCATTTTCTTGTCTAACTAAACGTGCCGGCAAAATGAATAATCCCATTGCTTCAATAATTCCAATGCCTTCTTTTTTGATGTGGTGATATTCTGGATGAGCATGGAAAATTCCATCAGGATATTCTTTTGAACATCTATTATTTCTTAAGATTAAATAAAGATTGTATTCGCTTCCTATCTTTCTGATTGATGGAGTGATTGTGTTGTGTTCGCCACTTTCATCACTTGCAACGATATTATTATCTTTATCACTATATTTTCTCCAAGCAACTAAGATGTCATTAGCTAAAGTAACAACTTCTTTCTTATCGGTACCTTTGATTAATAAAGTTGTGTTATACCAATCAAGTTTATATAACTTAACATTCTTATATTTAGTTAATTTAAATTCTTTTTTAGTCTCAGCTTCCATAACAGGAAGAATGTGTTCGCCACCTTGGAAATGTTCGTGATTTAAAATTGATCCGCCAACAATTGGTAAGTCTGCGTTACTACCAATAAAGAAAGAAGGGAAAACATCAACAAAATCAACAAGCTTTCTAAATGTTGAATCGTTAATTACCATATTTGAGTGTTTGTCGGAGAAACAAATACAGTGTTTATAGTAATATCCATATGGAGAATATTGTAAATACCGTGTGTCGCCATCAAGAATTACTGGAATAAATCTGATATTGGCTCTTGCTGGATGATGATCGTTTCCAAAAAAGCCAATATTTTCTTTACAAAGTAAACATTTTGGATATTTAATTTCGCTTGTTTTTGGTTTTTCTAAAAGTTTAGCGATATCTTTATTATTCTTTTCTGGTTTTGAAAGATTAATACTAACTTCGATATTTTTGCTTTTATAATTTGTTTTCCAAACGATATTTTTATCAACCATTGTTTTTTGGAAATAATAATTTTTTATTCCTAAGTTATATAAATAATCAAGCGCCTTAGCTGAATCAAATTCTTTTAATTGTTCAAATTTATGAACGACTTCTTCTGGAGAAGGTGTAACTAAACCCATAACAAGCACTGCTTTTAATTCGGCATCCTTTTGTGTATAACCTTTTTCTTCAACTAAATATTTTTCGATTTCATGAACAAAAAAGTCCGGAACTTCCATCGCTTCAATTTCTTCAATAGTAAATTTAGCTTTATCACTAGGATATTCAAGACCAAGTTCACCAATTATTAAATTACGTGCATAGACTCTATCTAAACCTTCAAGTCCTAAATGAATTGAAGCATAATCAATAAGACTATTAATAATATCTCTAATCATTATTTTGTCTCCTTAAATTTATAATCAATATAATGGCGATATTTATTGTTCTTTCTTAATGTAATTGATTCACGGTCAAACACAAATCTTTGAGGTTCTAAAGCAATACCTCTTCTCATTTCAAAATCATCTCTATTTTTGAAATTAAGTGGAGACATTGTATTATCAACATAAATATTCATCGCTGGATAATCTGTTGTTAAAGTTAAAGTAACATCAGGACTCTTTAAGATAACTTTACCAATCTTATCATCGAATAAGAATGTATCATCAATAGTTTTCTTGAAATCATGTTTTTCAATTTTATCAAGTCTTGGGCTGAGTTTTGATGATTTTCTAAAATCTAAAACTTCAGGAATATCTTTTACACCGTTTATTAAAAGTGTTTCATCTGTTGTTGCGACTTTATCACAATTCATTTTTAAATAGTAAGCAGAGATATCTTTTGAATTTGCGAAGTTAAAATACATGTGATTTGAAAGATTAACAAAAGTTGCTTCGCTTGGAGTTGTAGCCTTTTGGAACATCTTCATTTCATCTTTGCCTTTTAAGAATTCGTAAACAACATTGATTCTTGCTTTGCCAGGAAAACCATTTTCGTTCTTTTTAGTAGCGATAGAAAAACTTACTGTAAGCTTTTTACTACTTTCTTTTACACTAACTTTCCAATTTTTAAATGAAATTGAATCCATTTTTCCACCATGTAAGGAATAATCAAAAGATCCATCAGGTGAAAGATGGTATTCTTCGCCTTCTAAAATTCCATCTTTTTTTAGTCTTCCTGCAACAACACCTAAAGTTTTCCCATAAAATGCACTTGAATGCATATAATCAGAAAATTCTTTAAGTTCGAGAATGACGGGTTTGTCTTTGAAAGAAAGTTCATAAACACCCGCACCAAAAGATGAAAGTGTTGCTTTTAAATTTAGTTCATTATCAACGTGTATAAGTTGTACACCGTTTTCCAATGTTTCAATATTATATTTCATGGCTATCGGCCTCCCACCTCAAAATTATAACATTTATAAATGTTATAATACA
>CALVRY010000001.1 GCA_944358755.1 uncultured Bacilli bacterium | reverse complement strand
TGAAACCACAATCGATGATATTAAGAAATTATATGGAGAAGATTGCGCATGAATTGTTGATGCATTGACAAAAATTCAAAGATTGAAACTTTCACATAGAACCGAAGAGGAATTTGCAGCTGAAGATCATAAAAAAATCTTTTTAGGTATGGCAAAAGATGTTCGTGTTATTATTATTAAACTTGCTGATAGACTTCATAATATGAGAACAGTTAAGGCGCTTAAACCTGAAAGACAACATGCTCTTGCTAAAGAAACTCTTGAAGTTTTTGCTCCAATTGCCCACCGTTTAGGTATTTATAGAGTTGAAAGTCAACTCGAAGATTTATCTCTAGAAGTCGAAAAACCTGATGAATATCATGCAATAGCTCGCGAACTTGATGAAAAAATTAAAAATAGAACAAGAGCGTTAAACAATTTAAAGAAAAAAATAGCTGATATTTTAATTGAACAAAATATAAAATTTGAAATTGAGTCTCGTATTAAGTCAATTTACTCAATTTATAAGAAAATGTATTTAAAAGGCCATACATTTGATGAAATTTATGACTTTTTAGCTTTAAGAATTATTACCGAAACAGAATTAAATTGTTACGAAATTTTAGGCTTGATTCACGCACATTTTAAACCTATTCCTGGTAGATTTAAGGATTATATCGCAATGCCTAAACCAAATATGTATCAATCTTTACATACATCGATTATTGCAGGTGATGGAAATATCTTTGAGGTTCAAATTCGTACTAAAGAGATGGATGAAATTGCTGAAACTGGTGTTGCAGCTCACTGGAGATATAAAGAAGGAAGTCATTATAGTCCAAAACAAGAGCAACATGAAATTGAAGAAAAACTTCATTGGTTCCGTGATTTCTTACATATAAATAGCGAAACTCAAAATAAGAGTGCGACTGAATATATGGAATCTTTAAGTAAAGATATTTTTGAAGCGAATGTTTATGTCTTTACTCCAAAAGGAAAAGTCATCGATTTGCCAAATGGTTCGACCCCATTAGATTTAGCTTATAAAATTCATACTAAAGTTGGTGATTCTGCAATAGGAGCAATGGTTAACGGAAATCTTGTTCCATTAAATACAGTCTTAAAAACAGGTGATATCGTCGAAATTAGAACTTCAAAAACATCACCTGGTCCAAACGAAAACTGGTTAAATATTGTTAAAACAAATAGTGCTAAAAGTCACATTAAAAAGTTCTTACAAAAGAAGAACGCTCTCTATTTAAGAGACGATAAAATTAGACAAGGAAAACAAATAGCAGAGGACTTTTTCAAAGATAGAGGTATCGACGAAAGAGAAATGATGAACTTATTAAATACTGAAAAAGTACTAAAAAACTACCAATCTTCTACTATTGAGGACTTATTCATTCAAATTTGTGCTCATAATCCTAACCCAAGTCAAATTGCAGACTTTTTAGGAATTAAAAGGAAAGACGATAATTTTAATAAACTTTTTAAGAAAGAAAACTTTGATGACGACAATTGCCCAGTCACTGTTGATGGTCAAACTGGCTTTAAAATTACCTTAGGAAATTGCTGTACGCCAATTCCAGGGGATAACATTGTAGGTTATGTTACAAAAGGTAATGGTATAACAGTTCATAGAATTAATTGCCCTAATGTAACAGGATTAAGAAACAGATTAATTCCTGTTCATTGGAAAGAAAATCTAGGTATTAAATCATATCCAGTTGATATTGTTATCGAATGTATAGATCGTCAAAATTTAGTTGCGGATATTTTAAATATCTTTAATTCAAATAAGATTAAATGTACTGAAATGACAGCTAAAATGCATCCAGATACCAATAGAACAAGCGTTTATGCTCAAATTTATGTTAGTGATGCCAACGTTTTAAATCACGTCGAAAGTATTTTAACTAGCACAAAAGATATTTACGAAGTAAAAAGAGTTATTCATTAGTGCTATTAACTTGATAGAAGGGTTAATAATTATTTATAATTATTAGGAATTGAGGTTTTTAATATGTTTAATGTTGTAAAAGGAACACACGATGTCATAAAAGAAGAAGCAAAGAAGTACTCTTATATCGAAGAAGTTATGACAAATATCGCTGTTATTTATGGTTATCAAGAATTCAGAACTCCTGTAATTGAAAGCAGTGATTTGTTCACACGTTCGGTTGGCGATAGTAGCGATATTGTTAGAAAAGAAATGTATACTTTTGAAGATAAAGGTGGAAGAAATATAACTTTAAGACCTGAAATGACAGCAGGAATTATTAGAAGCATGGTTAATGCAAAACTTTTTGCTATTCAAGATTATCCTGTTAAAGCTTTTTATTGTGGACCAAACTTCCGTTATGAAAGACCACAACAAGGAAGATATAGACAATTTAATCAATTTGGTATCGAATGTACAGGTGTAACAACTGTTGAACGAGATGTTGAAGTTATTGCTCTTGGATATACAATGCTTAAATATCTTAATTTTGGTAAAGTTAAACTTTTAATTAACACACTTGGTGATGAACAAAGTAGAGAAAATTATAAAACTGCTTTAAAAGAATATTTTGGAAAACATATCGAAAATATGTGTTCTGATTGCCAAGAACGTTATAAATTAAACATTCTTCGTATTCTTGATTGTAAAGATCCGGCTGATAGGCCAATTATTGATGGAGCTCCTAAAATTCAAGATTATTTAACTGATGCTGCTAAAGAAAGATTTGAAAAAGTTAAAGAATACTTAACGAAATTAGAAATTCCGTTTGAAGTTGATCAAGAATTAGTTAGAGGCCTTGATTATTACACTGGAGTTGTATTCGAATTCCATTATACTTCACAAAACGGAAATAATTATGGCGCAATTGGCGCTGGTGGCCACTATGGAAATCTTATTAAAGAAATTGGTGGACCTGATTTAGAAGGTGTTGGATTTGCATTTGGTATTGAAAGACTTGCAAAAGTTATGGAAGATGACAATCTTTTCCCTAATTTAGATAATACAACTGACATCTTTATTATGCCAATGGGTGATAAAGCAAGAGATTTTGCAGTAGGACTTGCTTTCCAACTAAGAAAAGCATTCTATTCTTGTGAAGTTTGTTACGAACAAAAAGGAATGGGTCAAATGTTTAAAAAGGCCGAGAGAAGAAATTCAAAATTAGCCTTTATTATTGGAGATGATGAAATTCTTAATGAAACAGTAACTGTTAAAAAATTAGATACTAAAGAGCAAGTTAGTGTCAAATTAGATGATTTAGATGATTTTTTAGGGAAATATTTTAATAGCGAGAGCGAACATCACCACCACGAATGTGAATGTTGTGAAGGCGATGATTGTGAATGCAAACATGATCATGAAGAAGGTCATTGCTGTCATCATCATGATGGTTGCTGCAAAAAAGCTTAATGAAATGGGGTATGAAATATATGGAAAACGTTGAAGAAAAGTTCGTTAGAACTGATTATTGTGGAACTTTACGTCTTAAAGATGTAGGTAGAGAAGTTTCTTTATTAGGTTGGGTTTCTAAAAAGCGTAATTTAGGAAGTCTTCTTTTTATCGATTTAAGAGATAGAGAAGGTTATGTTCAAATTTGCGTAAAAACTGATGAAATCAAGCTTCCTGATATTAGAAACGAATATGTTCTTCAAGTTAAAGGGATTGTTAGTAAAAAAGATGTTTCAAATAAAAATTTAGCAACTGGAGAAGTTGAGGTTTTAGCAAGTGAAATTAAAGTAATTAATACTGCAATGCAACCTCCAATTTCAACTCAAGAAGTAACTGATGCTAATGAAGATATTCGTCTTAAATATAGATATCTTGATTTAAGAAGAAACTGTATGCAACGCCGCTTTAAAATTAGAGCAAAAATCGTTAAAGCTACTCATGAATATCTTGATTCGCATGATTTTATTGAAATTGAAACACCTTATCTTTCTCCATCAACTCCAGAAGGCGCGAGAGATTATTTAGTACCAAGTAGAGTGCATAAAGGTTCTTTTTATGCATTACCTCAATCTCCTCAACTTTATAAACAGATGCTTATGGTTGCAGGATTTGAAAGATATTATCAAATCGCTAGATGTTTCAGAGATGAAGATTTAAGAGCAGATAGACAACCTGATTTTACACAAATCGATGTTGAGACAAGCTTTTTAAATCAAGATGAAATTTTATCTTTAGGAGAAGGACTTATCGCTAAAATTTTCAAAGATGTTATCGATTTTGATGTTAAATTACCTTTAAGAAGAATGGATTATCTTGAAGCAGTAAATAAATATGGTTCTGATAAGCCAGACACACGTTTTAGTATGTTTCTAGTAGATATTAAGTACATTCTTAGTAGATCTGAATTCAAATTATATCAAGATAACAAATATATTAAGGCGATCAAGGTAGAAAATTTTGCTAAAGATTTAAGCAGAAAGAGACAAGATACTATCAACTTAATTGCACCAAAATTTAATATGAAACAATTTGCATACCTTAAATATGAAAATGGTGCATTTGAAGGAAGTATTGCTAAATTTATTTCTCCTGAACTTCAAGAAGAACTAAAAAAAGCAATGGAAGTTAATGAAGGCGACGCACTTATTATTGCAACCGGTAATATTTTAAGAGATATTAACTTCGGCTTAGGTGCTGTCCGTAGTACACTTGCTAAAGAATTAGGTTTAATTAAACCAAATACTTATGATTTGCTCTGGGTTGTACATTTCCCTTTATTCGAAAAGAGCGAAGAAACAGGCGAAATTACACCTTGTCACCATCCATTCACAAGACCATGTGATGAAGATATAGATAAATTGTTCACCGAACCATATAACGTTTATAGCTATGCTTATGATATTGTCATTAATGGATATGAAGCTGGCGGTGGTTCTTTAAGAATTTACGACCAAAAAGTTCAAGAAATGATATTTAAAGTCCTTGGATTTACTCAAGAAGATATCAATAAAAAATTTGGTTTCTTCGTTGAATCATTAAAATATGGCACACCTCCACATGGTGGATTTGCTTGTGGTTTAGATAGACTAGCGATGATTTTGAGTGGAACAGATAATATTCGTGATGTTATTGCCTTCCCTAAAAATTTAGCTGCAGTTGATCCAGTTTCCAATGCTCCTTATGAAGTTGATAAAGAGCAATTAGATAAATTAGGAATTGAAGTTATAAAGGAGAAGGATAATGGCTAAAAAACTAAATAATTTCAAAAATATTGATGAATTATCAATCGCTGCAATTCGTGCAACCTGTATTGACGGCATCAATAAAGCAAAAAGCGGACATCCAGGAATGTGTATAAGTGCCGCACCAATCGTATATTCACTCTTTAAAGATTTCCTTGTTGCTAACCCATATCAATCAAAATGGATTAATCGAGATAGATTTGTAATGAGTTGTGGGCATGGAAGTATGCTTTATTACACAATTCTTCATTTAGCTGGATATAATATCACACTTGATGATTTAAAGAATTTTAGACAACTTCATTCAATTACTCCAGGCCATCCAGAATATGGTTTAACTGACGGAATTGATGCTGGAAGTGGGCCTCTTGGACAAGGAATTGCTCAAGCAGTTGGTATGGCAATGGCTGAAACCAAACTTCAAGCAATGTATGGAAAAAATGTTTACAATCACTATACATATTGTCTTTGTGGCGACGGTTGCTTAGAAGAAGGCATTTCTCAAGAAGCAATTTCTTTCGCAGGTTTACATAAATTAAATAAATTAATCCTTCTTTATGATAAAAATGATGTAACTCTTGATGGTCCATTAGCTCAATCAAGTGATGAAGATGTCATTAATCGTTTCTTAGCTTGTCATTGGAACGTTGTTTATTGCACAAAAGGTAATTCCTATAAAAAAGTTAGAAAAGCTATCAATCTAGCTAGAAAAAATAAAAAAGCGCCTACAGTTGTTATTTTTAAAACAATTATAGGTTTAGGGTCGAAAAATCAAGGAACTTCAAAAGTTCATGGTGCTCCACTTGGCGTTGAAGATGGAAGAAAAGCTAAATTATCCTACGGATATGATTTCCCTGATTTTGAAATTCCTACAAAAGTTTACGACAATTTCAAAGAAACATTTATTGCTCGTGGCGAAGAAGCTTATTCAAATTATCAAAGTAATATGGCTAAACTTCAAAAGACAAAACCATCTTTATTTAAAGAAATTATGTCTTTAAGCACAAATAATGTTTCATTATATGTAAACAATTTGCCTCTCCCTGAATCAATTCTTAAAAAGAATTCAACTAGAAATACATCTGGTGAGATCTTAAATTTATTTGCAAAAGTCTTGCCTAATACATTTGGTGGATCAGCCGATGTTGCAGGAAGTGTTAAAACCACATTAAAAGGTGAATCTGACTGGACACCTAAAAATAGAAATGGCAAAAACATTAATTGGGGAATTAGAGAATTCTTCATGTCTAGTGCAGCTAATGGAATTTTATTACATGGTGGTTTAAGACCATATGTTGGCTCATTTATGGTTTTTGCTGACTATTGCAAAGCTGCAATTAGGATGTCTGCTTTAGAAAAATTACCAAATATTTATCTATTTAGCCACGATTCAATCGCGGTTGGAGAAGACGGACCAACTCATCAACCTATTGAACAACTCGCAATGCTTCGTTCTATACCAAACTTAAATGTTTTTAGACCTGCAGATGCTAGAGAAGTATTTGCAGCTTATAAATCTGCATTTAATTCACTTGAAACACCTTCAGCAATTATACTTTCTCGTCAAGATTTACCTTTACTTGATAATAGTAATGTTGAAGCAGCAAATAAAGGTGGATATATTGTCTCTAAAGAAAGCAAACCAAATCTCAATTTCACTTTGATTGCTAGCGGAAGTGAAGTTAGCTTGGCTCTTGGAGTTAAAAAAATACTTGAAGATAAAGGATATAGCATTAGAGTTGTTTCAATGCCTTGCGTTGAATTATTCGATGCTCAACCATTAAATTATCAATTTAGTGTTCTTGGAAATAGATATGAAAAGAGAGCATTTATCGAAATGAGCATACCTTATGGTCTTCATAAATATGCTAAACACGTTTTTGGAATTGATGAATTTGGTTTAAGTGCTAATGCAAAAGATGTAATTAAAGAATTTGGCTTTACAGCAGATAAAATTGCACTTGAAGTCGAAAAAATGATTTAATTAAGGTGGTGGTGATAGATATGACAAAATATGTTTATTTACATAACTTTAGAAAAGCAAATGTTAAGTTAGGTATCTCAACCAAAGTTTTTGAACATATTGGTGAAAGATGCTTAAAAAACATTCCTGAAATTCTTGTTAAAGATTCAGCGACTTTAGTTACAATTAGTGTTAGAAATAATACTGTTGTTTATAAAATTAATGTTGCAATCAAGAAAAATATCAATAAAGAAGCGATTAAAGAACAAATTGAAGATAATTTAACAAATACCATGAATTTTATTTGTGATTCAATGCCGTTTGAAACACATATTAAAATTGTAGAAAAGAACGCTTAATGATGGAAAACGAGATTTTAAACGAAGTTAGTAGAAGTAAAGTTCAAGAACTCATCGTTCAACTTATGTATTCTTTCTTAATTTTGGAACAAACAAATATCCCAATTAATTTTGAAGAATCGGTTGAGGATGCATGTAAACTGCCTTATGCAGATTGTGATTTATATTTAAAAGAAGTTTTAATCAAATCGCTTAAAAATAAACAAAAAGTTGTTGATTATGTATCACAATTTTTGAAAAATTGGACTTTTACTAGATTAAATACAACCATTCAAGCGATTTTAATAACTTCAGTTGTTGAATATTTTCTTGATGATTTAGATACAGATAAAGCTGTAATTATTAATAATGCCGTCAAATTTGCAAAAAAATTTGGTGATGGTGGCGAAAAAGATTATAAATTTGTAAACGCTATATTGGATAAATGTTTAAATGGAAAAGGAAACAGTTTATTACTCGATTAGTCAAATAAATGAATATATTAAATTATTATTTGACAATACCATTACTTTAAAAAATATCTATCTAAAAGGCGAAATTTCAAACTATAAAGGTAGAAATAAATCAGGACATATTTATTTTACGCTTAAAGATGAAAAATCATCTTTAAGTGCAGTAATGTTTAAATATGACTCATTATCATTAGAATTTGAGCCAAAAAATGGCGACGAAGTCCTTGTTTTAGGTACAATTTCTTCTTATCCACCTAGTGGCACATATCAAATTATATGTAAAAAAATATCCCAATTTGGTTTAGGAGAATCTTTTTTAAAGAAAGAACAATTAAAAAAGAAACTATTCCAAGAGGGACTTTTTAATAGCGAACATAAAAAAGAATTACCAGTTTATCCAATGAAAATTGCGGTTATTACTGGTAAAAATAGTGCGGCAGCACTTGATTTTGAATTTAACTTAAAAAGAAGATTCCCTCTTGTTGAAGTTGTTATTTTTCCTTCCCTCGTACAAGGAGAAAATGCAGCTAGTGATTTAATTAAAAACCTTAAAAAAGCTGATGAAAGCAACTTTGATTTATTAATTATTGGTCGAGGTGGAGGAGCAAGCGAAGATTTAAATGCTTTTGACGATGAAAATCTTGTCAGAACAATTTATGATCTAAAAACACCTATTATTAGTGCTGTTGGGCATGAAATTAATAAAACTTTATGCGATTTAGTAGCTGATAGGTACGCGTCAACACCAACTGGAGCTGCAGAAATTGCTGTTCCAAACATTGATGATGTTCTAAACGATATCTATCAACAAAAAAATTATTTAGATTCAATTATAAATAGCTATTTAATGCGTATCGAAAATAAAATTTTAAACTTTAAGAATTTAAAATATTTCCAAAATATTAGTGAAATTTACACAAATAAAGAAAATAAGATTAAAAATATTAAAATATCTATTAATCATAGAATCGATCAAATAATTAGTGAAAATAACTATAAAATTTCAAATTTAAAAACGAAATTAAGCCTTCTTAATCCAAACAATATCTTAGAAAAGGGTTATACAATAGTTACTGATGCTAATGGAAAAGTCCTCAATTTTAAAGATATTAAAATCGGAGAAGATATTCATGTTAAGTTTAGCGATGGAAAAATAAAAGCTAACGTTAAGGAAAAGGAGTGAGGAATATGGCAGGAAAAAAGCAAGCAACATTTGAAGAAAAAATGAATCGTCTTGAAGAAATTGGCAATAAATTAGATTCTGGTGATTTAAGTTTAGATGAAAATTTAAACTTATATTTAGAAGGGCAAGAAATCATAAAGGATCTAGAAGTAACTCTTCAAGAAGCAAAGAAAAAAATCGAAGAAAAGACTAAAAGTGAATAATTAGTAGATTATTAGTAGTTTTCTAGTAAATAAATGGCAAGAATTATACTTCATATAGACCTAAATCAGTTTTTTGTTAGGTGCGAAGAAATTAAAAATCCTTCTTTAATTGGTAAACCTGTTGCTGTTGGAGGTGACGGAAGAAAAGGAATTGTTTCAACTTGCTCTTATGAAGCTAGAAAATATGGAATTCACTCTGGAATGCCTACATTTCAAGCAAAGATGTTATGCAAAAATCTAATAATTCTTCCTGGAGATTATAAATTTTATGAATTAATGTCTAAAGAATTCATTAATTTTGTTAGAAATTATACACATTCAATAGAGCAAATGTCGATTGATGAATGTTTTTGTGATTTTACTAATGTAATTAAGGCGAATAGAATTACAAATCCGGTACCATTTTTGAAAGGCTTACAAGAAAAACTTTATGCTAAAACTAAATTGAATTGCTCAATCGGAGTTGCACCAACAAAATTTTTAGCAAAAATGGGCTCTGATTATAAAAAACCTAATGGAATTACAATTATTAGAAAGAAAGATATTCCTGATATTATTTTCACTTTGCCAGTTAAAGATTTATTTGGAATTGGTAAAAAAACGTTTCCAAAATTAGAAAGAGCTGGCTATAAAACGATTGGTGAATTGTATTATGGGCTAAAAAACAACGATGAAGCGCTAGAAAACTTCTTTGGTTCGATGAAACAAGATTTAATTAATGAACTTGAAGGAAATAGTAGCGACGTTGTCGATACTGGGCCATATGATCCGAAATCAATGGGTATGACAAGAACACTTGATTTTGATACAAATGATAGATTTTATATAAGAAAATTTCTTTCGCAATTAATGGAAAACCTATTAAGTGACTTTTCTAAGTCTGGAAAGTTATGTAAAACAATACAAATTACGTATAAAAGTGCCGATTGTGATGATGGTTTTCAAACAAGTACAGTTTCAAAAACTCTTAATAATTACACGGATTCTAAAGATGAATTATATTCTGAAGGAATCAAACTTTTTGAAAAAACTTATAAAGGCGAAGAAATTCGTTTAATTGGATTTACCCTTAAAAATTTAAAAGACAAACACGATGTAGTTGTTCAAATGACTTTTGATAACTACGAAAGACATGAAAATGAAAATAAAACTGTTTTATTAATAAATGAACTTAATAGAAAAGCCAAAAAACCAATCTTTTTTAGACTAAGTGATTTAAAGGATCATCCAAAAAAATGAAAATTATTGATGCTTTTGAAAACTATTTACAATATTGTCGATTTGAAAAAGTTCTTACTAATCAAACGATTATTGATTATAAGGACGATTTTTTGCAGTTTCAGAGATATTATCCTGAAAAAGTTGATGTTGAAGATTTAACTAGTGAAGATTTAAATAATTTTAGCTATGATCAAGCGATTAATGGACGTTCTCCAACAACAATTGCAAGACGTTTAGCTACTATGAAAAACTTCTTTTTATTCTTGGAAAGCGAAAAAATAGCATCAAATTTATTAACTGAAGAGATTTCTTTACCTAAAAAGGACAAAAATTTACCAGTAGTTTTGAATGAAGAAGAGATCAAAAATTTGTTAAATGCACCTGATTTAAATGATGAAATTGGTATTAGAGATTACGCTATTTTACAAGTTATGTATTCTTGTGGCTTAAGAGTAAGTGAATGTGTTAACTTACAAATTAAACAAATAAACGAACAAGAAAGACTTGTTAAAGTAATTGGTAAGGGTAAAAAAGAAAGAATAATTCCAATTAGAGAAATTGCGATTGAGGCCATTAATAATTACATCAAAAACGTAAGAAATAAACATTTAGTCGTTGATAAAAATTTTATTTTTCTTAATAAAAAAGGAAAACAAATTTCTCGACAAGACTTATATAACATTATTGTAAAATACGCGAAAATGGCAAATATTGAGAAAAAAATACATCCACACACCTTAAGACATACATTTGCGACCAATTTATTAGATAATGGAGCGGATTTAAGAGTTGTTCAAGAAATGCTTGGGCATACAAATATTGGAACAACACAAATTTATACGCATATTACGCCAAAAACAATTGTTAAGTCATATGATTTGTATTGGAAAGACAAGTAAATTATAATCATTAAGGAAGGTTTATTTATATGAATAAATTTAAGAGAATATTTGTAATAGTAATGGATAGCGTAGGAATTGGTGGCGCAAAAGACGCTGCTAATTTTGGTCAAGTTGGCGGAGTTAGTGATGAAGGAGCAAACACTTGGAAACATATTGGAGAAAAAATGCCAAATGGTTTAAATGTTCCAACATTAGAAAGTTTAGGACTTGGCGAACTTGACGATATTAATGGCGTTAAAGTCGTTAAAGATCATAAAAATTCCTATGTAATTAGATTAAATGAAGCTAGTAATGGTAAAGACACCATGACTGGACATTGGGAAATGATGGGTATTTTAACAACAAAACCATTTAAAACATTTACTGATACTGGTTTCCCAAAGGAATTAATTGATGAGTTAGAAATAGAAACTGGGCACAAGATCATTGGAAATAAAGCTGCTAGTGGAACTGAAATTTTAAAAGAACTTGGTGAAGAACAAATTAAAACTAATTCTTTAATTGTTTATACAAGTAGTGACTCAGTTTTACAAATTTGTGGTCATGAAAAATATTTAGGACTTGATGAACTTTATAGATGTTGTGAGATTGCTCGTAAATTATGCATGAAACCAGAATGGTTTGTAGGAAGAGTTATTGCAAGACCATATCTTGGTGAAAGCTCAGATACATTTAAAAGAACATCAAATAGACATGACTATGCAGTTTCTCCAAGTGGAATTACCGCAATGGACATCTTAAAAGAAAATGGACTTGATGTTAGTTGTGTAGGAAAAATTAATGATATTTTTAATGGATGTGGGGTTACTATAACAGTACATACATCGTCAAATGAAGATGGTATGAATAAAACTATTGAAATTGCTAAAGGTGATGATTTCAAAAAAGGTCTTTGCTTTGTCAATTTAGTCGAATTTGATAGTGAATATGGTCATAGAAGAAATCCTATTGGCTATGGAAAAGCAATTGAAGACTTTGATAAGCAATTTAACGAACTTTTAAATGTAATTAAAGATGATGATTTAGTTATGATTACAGCTGATCATGGGAATGATCCAACTTGGGCCGGAACTGATCACACTAGAGAAAGAGTTCCATTAATTTGCTATTCAAGAAAATTTAATGATGGAAAATTATTAGAAGATAGAAACTCTTTTGCAGATATTGGCGAAACAATTTTAGCTAATTTTGGTTTAAATAAAGACAAAACCATGATTGGTGAAAAAATCGAAGAATTAATTAAATAGAAAGAAGTGCTTAAAATATGAAAAAAATTAAAAAAATACTAATTTTAATGTTGTCATTTGGCAGTGTTTTAGTTTCTTGTGGAGGTAATGATAATCCTGGAGAAACACCTGATAATCCTAACGAAAACGAACCTGATACATATATACCAACTTTAATAACACCTACCGGCGCACCAACTTTACCTGCTTATAAATTATTATTATCAGATAAAGTTAAAACTGAATCACCTAGCGATAATATAGCAATTCCAGGTTATTTAAGCTCAGGGAATGCTGATTTAGTTATTTTTGATTCAACAAATGCTCAAAAAGTTTTAAATAAAGCCGGAGAAAATGCAAAATTTGAGTTTGAACAAATGTTAACAGGTGGGAATTTCCATTTATTAGGTTTTGGAAAATCCGAAGATGAAGTACCAACAAATGATGATTACATTCTTGGTTTTATGTCTCAATCAACACCTGGGATTTTATTTAGGAACATTTATGGAAATGATATGGTTTTCGATCAAGCATTTAATGCCGTTAATCAAGTTCAACAAACCCTTTTAACAATGAATTCTGAATACAAACTTTCTTCTGGTCAAAAAATTGACTGGGCAGTGGTTGCTGAACCAGCAAATACAGCTTTACAGGGCAAGTTAAAACAAAATGGTGTTCAAAATATTCTTGATATTAACTTAAATACAGCATTTAAAGAGAAAAATTCAGAAAAATGGAATAAAGACTATATTTGCCAAGCAGGAATTTTTGTTAATAAAGAATTTAAAGAAAAACATCCAAAAGTTTATGAATCAACAATGGATCTTTTAAATGATGGAGTTAACGCTTTATTTACTAATTTGGATGGCGCATATAGTGAAATGACTAGCGGAGAATATTCTGATGTAAGTAAATTTACTGCTAAATTTGGCTTTAGCTCAGCAGTAATCAAAAATGTTCAAGGCGAAAATAGTGCTAAAAATGGATTTGGTGTAGTTCCAACAAACGTTAAATTTACAGTAGAGGATATAAACACTTTTAACCAATTAACAGCAGAATCATCAGCAAAATAGTTAAAATATTTGCTAGTTTACCTTAATCTCATTAAAATTAACGTATGAGATTTATTAATAAAATACCTAAAAACTTCAGAACTTTGATTTACGAGACTTTAGGTATTTTATTTTTACTTTTTATTTGGGAAATTATTGCTTTATGCGTTAATAATAATTTCATTTTTCCTCATTTAAGTGATATTTTTGTCTCATTATTTAATATTTTAGGAATTGCCTCAACCTGGCAAGCTATTGGCGAATCTTTATTAAGAACATTTTTAGCACTTTTAATATCATTTGTATTGGCTTTTATTTTAGGCTTGGTAGGGGGACTTTTTAAGCCATTTAGAGACTTTTTAGCACCTCTTATCCATCTTTTAAAACTCGTACCAACCCCTTGTATAGTCTTTTTCATCATTTTATTTTTCTTAGATGAGGCAAATATTGGCTCAATTATTATTACTTTTTTAATTGTTTTCCCTATCTTATATGAATCTTTTATTGAAGGTTTATTGAATATTGATGAAAATATTAAACTTTCTTTACGTTTAGAAGGTTATTATTCGCCAAAATCTATATTTAAAGTTTTAATTCCTGAATCAATGCCTTATTTACTTTTAGGTTGTATAAATTCGATTGGTTTAGGTGTTAAAGTCTCGATTATGAGCGAAATTTTAATAGGTACTGAAAATATTTGGGGTATCGGAAGATTATTACAAGTTTATAGAATAAATGCTGAATATAGTAATATGATAGCGATAACTCTCCTTGTAATCTTTGTTTTTATCGTTTTTGATGTTATTTTTGCCTTTATAAAGAAATTTTTGAAAAAATAGAAAATATTTTTAACATTTTTGGTTTTAATCTCCTTCGTAGTATATGAAAGGAGATTTTTATTATGAAAGAAGACAAAAAGCTTCTATATTTCATAAGCCCGAACAAGGATAATAATTTTTATGAGCAACTTGAACGGGCAGATGATTTATTTCAAAGGGAGCGACACCATGTTTTTAATTCAGATTTTAAGGTGTTTAAAGCAAAAGAAATCTATGATTTCGTTCGTCGTTTAGATCCAATAACTGGTAATAAAACCATATCTAAATGCCTAATTTTGGATAATAGCAACCAATTTGATAGTAAAGTATTAATCTGTCCAATTTATCCAAAATCCGCAAGTGAAAACAAATTCGGATTAAATATTGGAAAAATCTATCAAATAAGCGATTCAGAAGAATACATTGCGGCGTTAGCTGAAATTAGATATGTGAATAAGAAAAGATTTGTTAGTGATCCAAAAACAAAGTCTGAGACTAATTTTTATGGAGTTTTAAACGCAAGTTCGTATTTATCGATATTAAATTCTTATAAAAAGATAATTCAAACAATAATTGATAAATCAACTGAATATAATTCAAATTTATTTGCTCAAAGGAGGTATTTAACAGCATAAAAATATTAAAAGTAGATAATTAGTAGATTATTAGTAGATAAATAGTAATTGAGAAAAATTAGTTTATTTATAATATAATTTATAAGACGATTTATTATGATATAAAAAACATATGATAATAATCGTCTTTTTTCTTCAAAAATTTACATAATAGATATTATACGAAGTGAACATATAAGAAAAAACTACTATTTTTTAAGATAATATTCGAAGCATTCTCTAGATAATCTATTATTAACTGAATTTAAATCATTTGTTTTATTTATAAGAAATTTATGATTTTCGTCTAAGACATATAAAAAACCTTTTTCGTGATTTTCTAGCATCGAATTAATCATGTCGCTAGAATCATAACCTCTTAAAGGATCGATTTTGTCTGATGCGTAAATGATTTTGTCTAAACTCGTCATATTTGCTTTTCCTGTACAATGAAACTTAATCGCATCAAGTATCGCATTATCTTCTATTCCAATTAGTTTTTTGGTTAAATATTCGCCTAAAAATTGATGATATGAGAAAGCAGGCAAATCTAAATACTCTTTATAATGCAAATTCATGAGCTTTACTGCTTCTTTTTTGTCGATTCCTTTAGCTATATCATGAAATAGCCCTGCTAAGTAATAATAAAAAGGGTCATTCAAATTGTTGCCAAGCGCTATTTTATAAGCTAAATTAGCAACACTTATGGAATGTGCCACCCTTTTATCACTTTTTATAGTGTTTTTTAATAAATCTAGTACAAAATCATCAATTTTTATGTCACTTCCACTATTTATTTCAAAATGTGAATAAATTTTCTTATTTAAAGACATAAAAACTACTTTTCTAATACAATATGGTCTTTTAATTTAGGATTTGGTTTATAAATTAATACTGTATTTCCGATAATTTGAACAACATCGCATTTTAAAGCACTTGTGAGATCTAGAATAATGGTATTTTTATCACCGCTTTCGACTGCACTTCTTAAAAAAGAAATCTTAATTAATTCTCTTGTATTAAAAGCATTTAAAATACTTTGAATTACTTGATTGTTTAATAATTCTTTACCAATATTGATTTTAAGCACTTCACTACTATGTGCTATTTTTTTAAGTTGTTGTTTATTTTTATTAGAAATCATTTTTTACTTTACTACGTGTTGTATAAACGTAGACTCCTTTTGGTACACAAATTCTAAATGTTTGCTTATTTCCAACAAAATTTATCCATCCAAGACCTAATATGCCTATGTCTCTTTGTCCATCTTCAGTAACTTGGAATTCATAAACATCGAAGTCTTTGATTGATTTAAATCTTTCACTAGCTGGCTTTAAACTTCCTTTTTCGAAAATGTTTGCAACATATTTTGCGTTATCGCCGACAAGTGATTTATGTGATTTAAGCTCTACTTTATCTGATACATAAGCGTATAAAACTGTTTTTTCTTTGGAAAGCAATTCAATACAAGCAAGTGAACCAAATAATAAGCATGTTCCTTTGGTGAGAGTGATTTTCTTACCTTTTACTTCTTTTTTAGGAGTAATTAGGTTATAAACTGATCTTTCAACTTTGGAAATTAAGGAGTTATCTGTCGATGTTCCAGGAGTTTCATAGATATAAGTTTTGTTTGTGATTGGAATTCTGAAACCACGTAAATTTGTATTGCTGAATGTATAAGTAACAATCATTTTTGAAGTATTGTTGAGATATTGTTTAAGGAATTCGCTGATTAATGCAGATTTTCCACTTGTACTTGCACCAACGAAATAAACATCTCTTCCTTCTGAATATTTAGCGATTAATTTAAACATTTCGTCAAGATTATAACCACCATTATTTGTTGAGGTAATGACTGTATCAATTACGTTAAATTTGGCAACTCTTAATCTATGACTGACATATTCTTTTAAGTCGTTATCATCTAAATTTGCAGGCAATAAATCTCTTTTATTAGCAACTACTAAAACGTCGATACCTTCGAGCATTGTAATGATTTTATTGATAAATGAGCCTTCAAATGAGAATAAATCAACAACATACACAACCAAAGCTTTTTTACTTCTAATCACATCAAGAATTTTAGTATATTCTTCATCGAAGCTAGCTTCTTTTGGAATATTGGTGAATCTTTCGGTTTTATAGCAATTATTGCATAGCAATAATCCTTCAGGATATTTTTCGATAATATCTGGAGAAATGTAACCTTCTTTTTTAGGGTCTGTTGATTGTAATAAAGCCCCACAATGATAACATCTTTGTAATTTGTTAAGTTCAGCCATAGTTTAAATTTCCCTCCAATCGGTTAATTTATTGTGCTTTTTTAAGTATCTTCTAATGTATTTATCGAAGAACTTATTAATTTTAGTAAAGAATTGGTCCTTACTTACTAAATTATCGCACAAAATTGATTTAATTTTTAGTCTATTTGCAAAAAGTACATCAGTAAAAACTTGGTCGCCAATGATTAAGCAATCTTTTCGATCATATTTGAAATTTTTTAATACTTTTTTGAACTTGAAAACTAAAGGTTTTCTGCACGAAAAAATATAGTTGATATTTAATTTATCGGCATATGGTTTTACTCTTGTTTCGGTATTGTTTGAGGTTAGAAAAATATCGATTTCTGCTTCTTTTAATTTTTTAACGAAATCCATGGCTTTTTCTGTTGGATATTGTTCGTAATAAGCATCAAGTGTATTGTCGAGATCACAGATGATACATTTGATTCCAATCTTTTTAAAAAAATCGACATTTATTTCATAAACATTTTTTGCAACATATGTTGGCGTGAATATTTTAAACATGAATACATACCTATTATTTACTAGAAAACTACTAAGAACCTACTAATTATCAACTTTTTGCTAATTTGATTGAATTTTTGGTGGTTTGAAATGTAATTTTAAACATGGATAAATTAGATATCAAAACTAGACAAAATTTGTGTATTGGCTTAAGCACTATTGGAGTCATTATTTCAGTTTTTATACCATTTATTGGATATTTATTTCTCGTTCCTTCGCTTGTTTTATCTTCTAAAAGAGAAAACATTACACTACTCCACATTTTTGTTTTTGACATCATTGCCATTGTTTCACTAACTATAATCTTAATTGTTACGTTTATTAATTCGATACAAGTGATTTCTTAATCGCCCATATCGTCAAATATTGAAATTTGTTCAACTTTGCCAGTTTCTTCAGGTAAATCTTGTTCGATTTCGCCTTCATAATCGATTTTTACAACTTTAACTTGTTGATCATCAATAGCTGGTTTTGAAACGCTTCTTGCTCTTCTTTTTTCAACTTTTGTCTTTTCATCTACTTTTTCTACCTCAAAATTGAAAATAAACGAAATCTTTCTACCGTCAGGAAGAGCATCAATATTCTTTCTGCAATATTTTTCTAATGGTGTTACATGGAAATCATCAAAAGTAAGCTCTAAATTAGAAGAATTGTCTAAAATGCAATCCATTACTACTTTATCAGTACCATTAGTAACTTTTTTAAGTGTTATTAAATCATGAATTTCAGTTTTAAATGATTTAAGAAGCATATCACATTTTTCTAATCTGTGTCGTAAATTTAGTGTATTTGAATCTAAAATCTTGCACATACCCAAATTTGTTAAGAAAAGTAACTTGCATCTTTCGCCAATTTCAAATGGTGTAACTGAACAAATTGTCGAATCGCTTAAAGTTGCTATACATTTAACACCGCTTGTTTTTAATCTTGTATCAGCAATATCATTTTCATTGAAATATGTTGCTTTTCCAGCTTTTGTCATGATTAAAATGTTTGAATTACCATGTAATACACAAACATCAACCATTTCATCTGTGCTTGTTAATTTCATACAACAAATTGGTTTATTTGTTCTTTGAGAATAAAATTCGCTTAAATAGGTCTTTTTAATTTGTCCAAGTTTAGAAACTGAACAAATTGTAACACCAATATTAAAATCTTTAACGATAATACATTTAATAATTGATTCTTTTAAAGGTAAATTACAAATGTAGTTAATGTGTTTTCCTTCATCTTTCCATTTACCTTCTAAAATTTCGTGTACTGGTAAAACAATATAATTGCCTTTATCGGTAAAACATAAGACATAATCGACAGTATTTGCAATATCCGCCATTACAATTGAGTCATTAATTTTTACTCCAGGTAATGCGCCATTTGAAGATTTATAGCTCTTTAAACTACTACGTTTAATGTAGCCATCTCGAGTTACAACAACATAAACATCTTCTTTTGCAATGAGATCACGCTTATCGATTTGAATTTCTTCTTCTTTTTCTTCAATAATGGATCTTCTATCTCTTCCAAACTTTTTAACGATTTCTTTTAAATCATTAATAATAATTTTTCTTAATTTGTTTGGATTTGATAAAGTTTCTTCAAAATCTTTAATTTGAGCAATTAAATTGTCTCTTTCTACTGTATAAATCGTGACGTCTGTATTAGTGAGTCTATATAATCTCATTGAAACGATTGCTTCAGATTGAGGTTCGGTAAAGCCAAATGCTTTTTGTAAATTGATTTTTGCATCAGCTTTATCTTTACTTTTTCTAATAAGAGCAACAACTTCATTAATAATACTAATCGCCTTAATTAAGCCTTCGACAATATGTAATCTATCTTTGGCTTTTTTAAGTAAAAATTCAGTTCTTCTAGTAATTACTTCAACTTGGAAAGTAATATAGTAATCTAAATAATCAGTTAAAGATAAAGTTTTTGGATGTTTATCACAAATTGCAACAATATTTGAAGAATAAGAAACCTTTAATTGAGTTTTGTTCATTAAATAAGCAATGATAATTTGTGGATCAACTTCTTTTTTGGTTTCGATAACAATTTCAATATTATCACCACTAGAAAGATCTTTAACTTCGTTTATTCCATCAATTTCGTGTGATTTTTTGATTTTATCAATACTAAAAACAAGGTTTTGCTTAACAACACCATAAGGAATTTCAGTAATGACTATTTCGTTAAAGTTCTTATTTGATGTATTAACTGTTAATTTCGAAGCAATTTCGATTTTTCCACGACCTGTTTCATAAATATCTCTAATTCCTTGGGATTTATAGATAACGCCACCGGTTGGAAAATCAGGACCTTGAACAATTTCTAATAGTTCATCAAGTGAACATGATGGATGTTGAATACGATAAATAACCGCATTACACATTTCATTTAAATTGTGAGGCGGAATTTGAGTTGCAATTGCAACAGCAATTCCATCACTTCCATTAACATATAAATTTGGAAAACGGCATGGTAAAACGACTGGTTCAAACTCTGTATCATCAAAGTTTAAAGACATGTCGACTGTATTTTTATCGATATCATCGATTAAATTTTCACTAAATTCGTTTAATTTTGCTTCAGTGTAACGATAAGCAGCTGCTGGATCGTTATCGATTGAACCATTATTTCCTTGAAAAACAACTAATGGTTCAGACATTTTCCAAGGTTGAGACATTCTGACTAATGCTTCATAAATTGAAGAGTCACCGTGAGGGTGAAATCTACCCATAACATCACCGACGATTTTGGCACACTTTTTAGTTTGCTTTTCATAAGTGTTGCCGTTTTGATACATTGAGTAGATGATTCTTCTTTGTACTGGTTTTAAACCATCTCTAACATCCGGAATAGCTCTATCTTGAATGACATATTTTGCGTAAACCGCATATTTATCACCCATTACAGTATCAAGAGATTCAACACTAACATTTTCGGAAATAGGTTCAACAATTTCTTTTCTAACCATATTAATGTCTTACCTCCTTGATAAAAGAATCTTCTTCGTTGAAGTCAACGTTTTGTTCGAGCCACTTTTTACGTTTATCAGCATCTTTTCCCATTAAAACAGCAACTTTATTTTCAACTGCTAATGGATCATCAATGTTAACTTGGATTAATAATCTATTTTTTGGGTCCATAGTTGTTGCTTTTAGTTGTTGAGGACTCATTTCTCCAAGTCCTTTATAACGTGAAACTTTATATCCGGCACCAATCTTTTTCTTACCTTCTTCTAAACCTTTATCATCCCAAGCGTAAGTTTCGGTTGTTTTACCTTTAGCATCAGTTTTAAAAATACGATATAAAGGTGGAACAGCAATAAAAACTTTGCCTTCGGTAATTAAAGATCTCATGTTGTTATAGAAGAAAGTTAATAATAAAGTTTGAATGTGAGCTCCATCAGTATCAGCATCACTCATAATGATGATTTTTCCATAATGAGATTCACTTACATCAAAATTTTGACCAACTCCCGCTCCAATTGTGTTAATAATTGTTGCGAATTCTTGGTTTTGAAGAATTTTTTCCATTGTAAGTGAGTCAGTATTTAATGGTTTACCTCTTAAAGGGAGAATTGCTTGGAATTTTGGGTCTCTTCCTTTTTTGGCACTTCCACCTGCGGAATCTCCTTCAACAATGAAAAGTTCATTTTTATCGTAATCTTTACTTTGAGCTGGAGTTAATTTATCACTTAAAATAATGCTGTCTTTTGATTTTTTCTTAGTTCTAGCTTCATCTTTTGCTTTTCTTGCAGCAAGACGAGCATTCATTGAATCTTGACATTTTTTAACAAGTCGAACAGCAAATTCTTTATTTTCGTTTAAATAGTAAGAAAATTTAGTATAAACAAGGTTAGAAACAATATTTTGAGCGATTTGTGTGCCAAGTTTTCCCTTAGTTTGACCTTCAAATTCAAGAATTGATTCAGGTAAACGTAAAGAAATAACAGCTGTTAAACCTTCTCTAATATCACTTCCATCAAGTTTAGTTTTACTTCTTAATAAACTGTTATTTTCGGCGTACTCATTAACTGCTCTTGTGATGCCAATTTTAAAACCAACTTCGTGGGTACCACCATCAGCTGTATGAACATTATTTACATAACTTCTAATTGTTTCGTTATAGTCGTTATAACAATATTGGATAGCAATTTCAGTAGAAATATTATTGCTTTCATCTTCGAAAGATACAACAGGACCAATTGGGGTCTTGTTTTGATTCATTTCTTCGACATATTCTTTTAATCCGTGTTCATAATAAAATTCATCTTTATTGCCGTTTCTTTCATCAATTAAGATAAAACGGACTTTTTTAAGAAGAAATGCGCTTTCTTGAAGATGGGAAGCGATTCTATCGTAATTAAATTCAACAGTTGAGAAAATCTTGTCGTCTGGTTTAAACGTAACAAGAGTCCCGTGTTTTATTGTAGAGCCTAAAACTTCTAATGGTGTTTTCAATTTGCCACCATTTTCAAATCTCAAATGGTAGATTTTGTTATCACGATAAACGGTGATATCACAAAAAACACTTAGCGCATTTGTAACGCTACTTCCTACACCATGAAGTCCAGCTGAGGATTTGTAAGCGGTATCGTTAAATTTACCACCGCTATGTAATGTTGAGAAAATGAGTTGAATCGCAGGTATTTTTGTTTGCTTATGGATATCGCAAGGAATTCCACGTCCTTCATCAAGAACAGAAACCGATCCATCTTTGTGGATTGTTACTGTAATTTTATTTCCGAATCCATTTAAAGCTTCATCTACTGCGTTATCAACTATTTCCCAAACTAAATGGTGTAAACCCATGCTATTGGTACTTCCAATATACATGGCTGGTCTTTTTCTAACTCCCTCAAGACCAGACAATAATTCTATATTGCTTGCATCATAATTACTCATAAATTCAACTAATTAATTGTATCAAAAAAATATTGTTTTATTAATTACTTTTTAATAAATATTTTTCATTAAAAAATGATGATTTTTTGAGAGAAATTACAATATTTTATCAAAATTGTTTAACTTTATGGCTTGCTTTTTATCCTATGAAAGCGGTTTTATAAAAAGCAGATATCAAAAAGATGAGTTTATGTAGTAAAATCATTATATGATTTACTTTTACAGAACATTGATACTTATTGGTTGTTTTCTATTAGGCTACCTATTTGGAAGTATCCCAAATAGTGTAATTATTAGTAAAATTTTTTATCACAAAGATCCACGTGATTATGGAAGTCATAATCCCGGAGGAACAAATGTTGGACGCTCAATTTCAAAAGGAGCTGGTGTCGCAACGATGGCACTTGATTTTTTCAAGGTAATAATCCCATTTTTAAGCATTTTTGCACTATTTACTTATTTTGAACCTGCTGCTCAATTGATGCTTGGCGATGACTTAACATATAACATTTTTGGCCAAGGTAATACTTTAGCTGAATTAACTTATTATTTAGTCGCTCTTGGTTGCATGTTTGGTCATGCTTATAGCTGCTTCTTAGGTTTTAAAGGTGGAAAAATCGTTTCTACTTTTGCAGGATTTATTCTTGCTACTTCATGGACTGCAATTCCAATTTTCGCTGCTATTTTCTTTATATGTTTAAAGAAAACTAAAATTGTTTCTATTACATCGATAATCACAACTGGTTGTATTACTTTATTTTCTTGGATTGTATACATTGTGTTTGCAACATGTGGACCTACAATTTCAGGATATTTAATGTTCTCTGAATTTGGACCTCATGTATCAATTTATTTACCTGTTTTCTTTTCAATTGGATACGTCTTATTGGTTTTCAAACATAGAGGTAATCTAATCAAATTAAAAAAAGGTGAAGAGAATAAAATTCATTGGATGAAATAACAATTAGTAGATAATTAGTAGTTTTCTAGTATATGTGGAAAACTTACAAAATTTTTACAGATAATAAAAAAACGCGATTATTATCGCGTTTTTCATTGACTTTTGATATTACTACTTTTGTTGCTTCTTAACACTATTCATGATTTGTCTGATTTGCGCCTCACTAGGTTTTCTACCCATTTGTTGATACATAACACGAATCATATTTTCATTAATAGGTGGATTTTTCTCGAGTTGTTTTTTGAAAACGTAACGAGCTACGAAATAGCCTATTACTAATCCAACAATTAAACAGAGAATACAATAAAGAGCAACTTGCCAAGCTTCAACCATTTTAACTTCCTAAATTAGTTAGCTCTGCCATCGTAATCGCCAGTATCTGTTCTGACAAGTACGTTATCGCCTTCATTAATAAATAATGGTACTCTAATTTTTAAACCAGTTTCAACTACTGCATCTTTCATTGCTTTGTTGACTGTATCGCCTCTAACTGCTGGTTCACAGTGAGTAATTTTTAAAGTAACTTTAGCTGGAAGATTAATTCCTAAAATTTCATCTTCATAAGAAGTAATTTCAACTTCTTGGTTTTCTTTTAAGAATTTGATTTCCCATTCTAATCTTGATTTTGGAATTTCTACTTGCTCATAGGTTTCATTATCCATGAAAACTAAGAAATCGCCATTGTCGTAGAGATAATTCATTTTCTTTTTATCAAGTCTAACTGTTTCAACTTGATAACCGCTATTAGCACTAAGTTCAGTAATAGCGCCAGTTCTAACATTTTTAACTTTAACTTTAGCAACCATTTTTCTCATAGCTGTTTTGTTAAGTAAAATGTCGATAACGTAGTATAAATTACCTTCTTCTTCGAAATAATTGCCAGGTCTTAATTCTGTGACGTTCATTTTGTATTCCTTTCTATATTTAATAAAAATCCGTTTTGTGATTTTTCTTTACCTAAAGTTGTTTCATCGCCATGTCCAGGATAAACTCTTAAACTATCATCAAGTTTAATAAGTTTTGATAATGAAGAAATAACGAGTTTTTCATTACCTTTTGGTAAATCAGTTCTACCAATTGATCCTTTAAACAAAGTATCACCTGTAAATAAAGCATTTTCTTTCTCGCATAGAAAGCAAACACTTCCATTCGTATGAAATGGCGTTTCAATTACTTTAAATATATATCCGTTTTTAAAATCGATTTCATCTTCATCGTCTAAAAGATATATATTGCTAAGTTTTAACGAAATATCCTTTTTTTCGGAAAAATGCGAACAATTAAGTTTAGGATTCTCTAATAATTCTTGATCCTTCTCATGCACAAATACTGTACAAGAGAATGTTTCTAAAAACTTCTCAATTCCTCTAATATGGTCAAAATGACCATGTGTAAGTAAAATTCCTGAACAGGAAGTATGATTTTCTTTAATATAATCAATAACTCTTTGTTGAGTACTTCCTAAATCAATTACTACACATCTTCCGCCTTTATCTCCGACTACATATGTATTCGCGCTAAATTCAGAAGTATCAGATTCAAATCTAAAAGTTTTAATCATAAGAAATATTATTTCTTTTCTTTAAAAACTTGAACTTTTTGGCAATGTGGACAATATTTTTTCTTTTCAATTCTATCTGGATTGTTTTTCTTGTTCTTAGAAGTGATATATTGTTCTTCACCACAAACTGTACATTTTAAAATAATGTTATCACGCATAATAAACTCCTTTCGTTAATGCATACGTGATTTTATCACATTTAACCGTGTGTTTCTATATATTTTAATCTAAAAATCAGCATATAATATTTATATGAGTACGAGAGAAAATACAATTCCTGTAAAAATAGGAAATATTCAAATTGGCGGAAATAATCAAGTTATAATTCAATCAATGTGCGACATTAAAACTTCTAAAATTCATGAAGTTGTCAAAGAAATCAACGAATGCACTGCTTTAGGCGCACAAATGATGAGAGTAAGTATTTTAGATAAAGATGATGCTTATGCAATTAAAGAAATTAAAAAAAGAGTTAGCGTTCCGATTGTTGCTGATATACACTTTGATGCTAATTTAGGCATTTTAGCCATTGAAAATGGAGCTGATAAAATACGAATAAATCCAGGAAATATTGGAAGCGATGAGAAATTAAAAAGAATAATTGATGTTGCTAAAAAGTATGATGTCGCAATTAGAATTGGGGTTAATAAAGGTTCTTTAGAAAAGGATTTAGCTTCATCTAATTTATCTGAAGAAGAAAAATTAACTGAAAGTGCTTTAAAATATATCAAAAAATTTGAAGAATATGGTTTTTCTAAACTCGTTATAAGCGTAAAAGCTTCAAATCCACTTCTAACTATTAAAGCTTATCGTTTAATGAGTAAAAAAACTAATTATCCTCTTCATATTGGTGTTACTGAAAGTGGTTATGACGAAATTGGTATTATTAGATCTGTGAGTGCACTTTCTCCTCTATTACTTGAAGGAATTGGTTCTACTATTAGAATTTCTCTCACGCACAATCCTCAAAAAGAGATTAAAACGTGTGTAAGGTTATTACATGATCTTGGATTATATGAAAATTATCCAACAATTATAACCTGTCCTACATGTGGTCGATGTATGGTTAAAAATACTGCTCAAATAGCTGATAAAATTTTGGAATATATGATTCAACATAAAAAAAATTTAACTGTTGCTGTTATGGGCTGCATCGTTAATGGCATAGGTGAAGGAAAAAATGCTGACATTGGAATTGCTGGCGGTAATGGCCTTTTTCAAATCTTTAGTCATGGTAAAATACTAAAAACAACAGATGAAGAAAATGTTCTCAACGAGCTTTATAAATTAATTGATATGTACTAATTTACTACTAATTATGTACTAATAATATACTGATAAAATACTAATTAAGCACTAAATATTGTTTTTGGCTTCGTTTTTATATCTTTCGACTCTTTGTCTACGAATGTCTTTTTTAATGACTTCTCTTCTATGTTTTCTTTTGACTTTATCAATTGCTTGTTTAACTTTTTTCTTGTATCCAGGCTTAACTTTTTTGCCCATTGCTTTAAATTTAGCTTTTTTGATTTCTCTTTCTAAATCTGTATTAACATTGGATTTTTTCTTTTTAATATCTTTATTTAAAGGAATATCTTTAACTAATTCTCCATTGTTAAATTTTAAGTATTCCACTTCCAGCCCTTCATTAATTAGTTTTGAAGGCAAATTTAAATTATCGTTATCATAAAAAGAATAGCAATTTCCACTTTTGCCAATTCGTCCTGTTCTTCCTGCACGGTGATAATAATATTCTAAATTGTTTGGAATGTTGAAGTTTAAAACATCACTAACATCTTCCACATCAATGCCTCTTGCAGCCAAATCAGTTCCGACAACAATACGATATTGGTCGTTTTTGATTCTTCTAAGCATTGATCTTCTTTCTCTTTTTTCTAATTCACCGCTAATAAATCCGCATTTAAACTTATTTTCGGATAAAAATTCATATATTTTTTTGGCTTCAGTTTTTGAATTACCGAAAACAAATAATAAATAAGGATTTTTTAAATTAATGAAATCTAACAATAATTGGAATTTGTCTTGGTGTTTGGTGTTGATGAAAAAATGTTTAACGTTTTTTGAAGCTTTATTTTCGTCATCAACAGTTAATAAATAGTCAGGCGAAATATATTTTCTTAAAAAATCATTAACATTATTCGATATTGTTGCACTAAAAACTTCGATTTGAATCTTGTTTTTGTCGACAATACTAAAAATTTTATCAATTTCATCAATAAAAGTTCTATCAATGAGCATATCCGCTTCATCAAGAACGATTGTTTTTAAATTTGATAAATCAATTTGTACGTTATTTAATAAATATGATAAACGGCCAGGTGTCGCAACAATAATATTTGCACCATTATAAAAAGATTTACTGTCTTTCGTGGTGTCTTCACCACTTGAAAATAATTTTACTGTAATATTTTCTAATTTTTCTACAATTTGTACGATAAATGAGTATGTTTGTTGAGCTAATTCTTTAGTTGGACTAATAATTATTGCTTGTAAATTATTATCACTAACTATGTTATTGATAATTGGAACAATAAAAGCGTGAGTCTTTCCACTCCCTGTCTCACTTTTAGCGATAATATTCTCTCCTTTTAAGGCTTTTGGAATCACTAATTCTTGAATTTTTGTTAAATTAACGTAACCTAAGTCACTTAAAACATTAATAATTTCTGGTTTTAGATTAAAAGATTTAAATTGCATGCAGTCATTTTATATAATTTATCCCATTTTTTCATTAAAAATGTTAAAATACTTTCATGAATATCGAAATTATTGAACCATGTGGTTACTCAAAAACTTTAAATAATTTATTAAACGTTGCTTATCAAGCAAGAACAAGCTTTAGGAACTCTAATATTGTTCTTTTAGGAGGATTATTAAACGGCGAACATGCTAAAAACGAGTTAAGTAGACTTAACATCGTCGTTTTAGATATCCCTTATGAAGGTTTTGCCGATTATCTTAAAAAAGTAGATCGCGAAACAATCATTATTACATCACCTTATGGAACTGAACAAAAATTATTCAAAATAATGAAAAAGAGAAAAATTGTTTATTTTGATGCAACATCTCCTTCTACTTTAGACAAAGAAAAGCTTATTAAAAAGGCTAGATTTGGTAAAAAAGTTATTTTTGTTGGAAACATTAATACGGTTGAAGAAAACTATTTAGCAAAATCAACTAATCATAGATTTTTCTTTTACGATTTAAATACAGACTCACCTTCTAATGCAATTTGCTTAAATAAAAAGAACAACAAAAAAAGCACTCAAATTATTTATCAAAGTGAAATCGCTAACGATTCACTTTCGATGGCTTTATATAAAATTAAAACTTATTTACCTAAAGCTGTAATTAATCACGAAGTTAGTGATGAAAATTATGACAAAAAGAAGACATTATTAGAAAAATTAAAAGATAATGATGTTTTATTAATTATCAGTAGTTCAACAAAAACTGATAAATATATTGAAGAATATTATCATTTAAATGAAAAAAATATCTCCTATGCTGTTATTTCTGATGTGCCAGGAGCTATTGCATTAAATATTGAAGTTCATCGTAAAATTTATGTTACTTCAGATGGTAGCGTTTCAAGAAAGACAATAGAAGATATTTATAATTACTTTAGATATAGAGGAATTCAGGGAGATCTTCTTGATCAACAAGTAAAATCTGTAGTTCAGAATCTATAGAAAGTAAAACTTTCTTAAATTGCTTCATGAATATTTTTTCAATTTCATGAGGTAAATCTAAATAATTGTATTTATTTGCGACAACTCCTCTTCTTCCATGATGAGGAATATCACCACTTACAAAAATATCGTAGCCTTCGTTTTTGGCGGCAAGATAAGAACTCCAACCGCCTCCACCAATGATGGCTACTTTTTTTATCGTTTTTGTGCCTTTATTAATTAAAGTTCCATAGTTAACATTAAGTTTCTTTGCGGCATATTTAGCAAAATCATGAATTTCCATCTCTTCTTTTAAATATCCGCCTCTTGCCATTGGCTCATTTTCTAGTGGTTTAATATCAATTAACTCAAGTTCACGAGTTAAAGCATCATTCATTCCTTCTTTACCGCCATCAAAATTGGTGTGATAGCTGTAAACAGGAATATTTAAAGCCGATGTTTTATCAAATAATTCCTTTTTTAAAGGATCATTTTTAAGAACTTTTGCTCTTGTTCCAAAAATAAAAGGATGGTGAGAAATAATCATATCAAGCTTATTCTCTAAACGATTTTGAAGAATATAATCGTAAACATCTTCATCATAATCTAGGCACAATAAAACTGTGTTTGTTTCTTCTTTAAGTTTGCCACATTGTAAACCAACATGATCATAACTTTCTGCGAGTGATTTAGGAAAATATTTAGATAATTTTTTAAGTAAAATCTTAGTTTTCATTTAATAATTTCCTCCAATTCTTTTATTTCTAACTCTAGTTCTTTTTTACGCTCAAGATTGCTAATAGAATTGCATAAATTTTTAACTTTATATAATTGTTTATTATATCTTTGAATAAAAATATCATCTTTTCTTTTTATATTTAATGGACCATATTTTAATTCAAGCGAATTATAAGTTTGATTATCATTATTTATTTCAAATTTAATGACATCATAATATATTGAATCTTCAAAAATTACTTTTTCATCCTCTACTTTATATCCCAATTCATAAAATAAATTTCTAATTTCTTTTTGATTTGTATGACAATCGATAACAAATTTTTCACGAGATTTAAGATTTTTATCTTTATTAAGGATATTTTTTAAGTTAGAATAACCCATTCCTGCAATTACAATTGTTTTATAATTTCCTTTAACATCTTTTAATCCGTCTGATAAAAGGCATTTGAAATTATTTTTTGCAATTTTATTAACGGTCTTTTCTAAATTAGAAAAAGGTCCGATTTTATTTTCTACTCCTAATACTTCATGCGAAAAATTACGATTAGATAATAAAACCAAAAGAAGACCATGGTCGCTGCCAATGTCAGCTACATCATGGTCATCATTAATAAAATTTGATATTTGTTTTAAACGCTCAGAAATCATTATTAATTAATGTAAATCATCAAGTTTTTTAGTTCTTGTTGGATGTCTTAATTTTCTGATAGCTTTAGCTTCAATTTGTCTGATTCTTTCTCTTGTAACACCAAATTCTTTACCTACTTCTTCAAGAGTTCTTGGTCTATTGTCATCTAAACCATATCTTAATCTTAAAACTCTTTCTTCTCTATCGGTTAAATCGTTCATAACATTGAATAATGCATCACGATTCATTGATTTTCTGGTATATTCAGTTGGTGAAATTGATTCCTTGTCTTCTACGAAGTCACCAAGATGGCTGTCATCTTCTTCACCGATTGGACTTTCAAGAGAAACTGGTTCTAAAGCTAAAGTTGTAATTTCTCTAATTCTATCTGGAGATAAAGCATTATCCATTTTCTTAGAAATTTCTTCTGCAGTTGGTTCTCTACCTAATTCTTGGACAAGTTGTCTTTGAACTCTAGTAATTTTGTTGATTGTTTCAACCATATGGACTGGAATTCTGATAGTTCTTGCTTGATCAGCGATAGCTCTTGTAATAGCTTGTCGTATCCACCAAGTTGCATATGTTGAAAATTTGAATCCTTTTTTGTAATCGAATTTTTCAACTGCTTTAATAAGACCCAAATTACCTTCTGAAATAAGATCTAAGAATTGCATGCCTCTACCAATGTAGTGTTTAGCAATAGAAACAACTAATCTTAAATTAGCATTAATAAGTTGATCTTTAGCTCTTTTATCGCCAGCAACAATACGTTTTGCAAGTTCAGTTTCTTCTTTTGGTTTTAAAAGAGGAACTCTACCAATTTCTTTTAAGTATTGTTTAACGCTATCATTAACTTTAACATCGCTTGATTCGATGTTATCTAAATTATTGATATCAAGGTTACTTTCAGGATGTTGTTCATCGCTATCAAAATCATCATCGAAAGTGTCGTCATTTTCTAAATCATTTTCATCAAAATCATCAGGCATATCTTCATTTTCTAAATCGTTGTCTTTACTGCCGGCAACTTCGTAGCCTAATTCTTTGAAATGATCAAATATTCTTTCATAATCTTGATCACTTAAATCTAAATATGAAGTTTCATCAAAAAACTCATCTTGATCGATGAATTTTGTATCTTTATTGGCTTCTTCAAATTTCTTAACAATTTGATCTAAAGTCATTAAATCTTCTTTTTCGTCTGATGGATTGTAATCATCAATGTTTACTTCTTCGACGTTAGTATCGATATCATCGATTTTTACTTCGCTTTTCTTAGTTGATTTTTTAACTTTTCTTTCCATATTCAGTTCCTCCTTTTTTTATCTTCTTCTTCGATTAGCGATTTGAGTTTAGCGAGACATGTTTTAGCGTATTCTGCTTTCTCAATCTCGGTTTTGTTTAAAGAAGAATTTTTATAAACATCAAGAGTTTGGTTTTCAACTCTTTCTTTGTTAATGGTTTGAATTAAATCATCAAATTGCTCCTCGCTATAAGGCGGCACTTTGAAATCATCGACTGCAATATCAGTAATTTCAGCCATGATTTTGTCTTTATTTCTTGCTTCAAAATCTTCACTGGATAAGTAAGTCATTAAATTTTTAATGTTATAATCAGTGTTTATTCGGATATGTGTAACATATTCTTCGATTACATTTGCTATTTCACGATAAATAGGCGTTGAAAAATAACCTAACTTAATGTCATATTTCTCAATTACATCTTTGTTCTCCAACATGTATCTTAAAACTTGCTTTTCGGCAAGTTGTAGCCTATTTAATACAATTTGAGCCTCACTTTTGTTGGATTTAATTAAAACATTTAGTGCTTCTTCGTCCTTTTTATCTAATTTTTTGTTATATCTTCTTAAAGCTTGTTGAATTGTTTGATAGCTATATCCACTTAAAGTAGAAAGTTCATTAATAAAATAATCTATTTCTAATTCATCTTTTAAAGTAGATAAATAGGGTATTAAATTATTAACAATTTGCTTTTTTCCTTCTAATGTTGATAAATTCAATGATTTTTTGAAGTATTTGATTAACCACTCGCCCTTATTTACAAGATTTGCAAGATAACTTTTCAGTTTATCTTCACCATATTTTTTTAAAATTTCATCAGTATCTTTTTCTGGAAAGTCTACTTCGTTACTTACTAGACGATATTTAATATTTGATTCATCAAAAATATCGCTTATTTTTTTCATGTTCAACTGTCCAGGACCATCTAAATCAAGACAAAGTCGAACTTCGCAATTGAAATATCTTAATGATTGCAAATTATCTTTAGATAATGCAGTTCCCATTAATCCAACTGCCGCTCTTATTCCAACTCTATGGCAAGCAATAACATCCATAAATCCTTCAAGTAAATATACATATCCAGATTTTTTAGCTTCGTTCAAGGCGTTGTAATAGTTATAAAGTAAATTTCCTTTATTAAATAATTTTGTTGAAGATGTATTTACGTATTTCGCACTCGATGTGTCACCATCTCTAAATTTTCTGCAACTAAAACCAACAATTTGGTTATTCCTATCAGTAATTGCAAATGTAATACGATTAGCATTTAAATCTCTATAAGGTGTTGTTTCTAAATGAATAATTCCTGTTTCTGCTATTGTTTTAATCGAAAAATTCTTAGATTTTAAATATTCGATGATGTTTTCACCTTTTGACTGAGCATAACCAATCTTAAAAAATCTAATAACATCATCAGTTAATCCACGATGATGTAAATAATCTAAAGCATCTTTCCCATCTTCACTAAAAAATAGACTGTTTTGATAAAAATTGTTAATTTCTGTTAAACAATCTTGGATTGCTTTAATTTCAGGATTAATTTTTACTGTTGTTTGGTAATTTAATAATCTTGTATCTTGATAACCAATTAATTCAGCTGTTTTTAAAACTGCATCTTTATAAGATAGATTTTCGATTTTTTGAACAAAATTGATTGCATTGCCGCCAGCATTGCAGGAAAAACACTTAAAAATCCCTTTTTCCTTACTTATATAGAAATTTCCAAGAGATTTGTCATCATGAAAAGGACATAGTCCAGTATAATTTCTACCTTTTTTCTCTACTTTAATATAGTGAGAAATTACTTCGACTATATCAGCGTTTCTTAAAATATCATTTGCTAAATCTATTAAATTTCCACTCATCTATAAAAAGTTTTTTCTAATAAATAGTTTCTTAAATCAGCTATTTTAATTCTTTCTTGTTTCATAGAGTCTCTTTCTCTAACAGTAACGCATTGATCGTTTTCTGTTTCAAAATCGACTGTAACACAATATGGAGTTCCAATTTCATCATTTCTTCTATATCTTTTGCCTATACTTCCAGTTGTATCGTAATTGACACGTAAGAATGGAATTAATGAATCAAAAATTTCTTTAGCTTTATCGTTTAGCTGTTTACTTAATGGTAAAATACTTGCTTTATATGGAGCTAAGAATGGCTTTAAGTGCATAATCTTTCTAGTTTCACCATTTTCTAATACTTCTTCATCGTAACTATCAGTCACTATCATTAAGAATAAACGGTCTAAACCTAAACTTGGTTCAATACAATATGGGACATATTTTTCGTTTGCTTCTGGGTCTAAAT